>JAMOOS010000282.1 GCA_027065245.1 Desulfuromonadaceae bacterium
CAGATGCTTTTGCTGCTTGCGTGCTCATGGTTATCCTCTCATGTATATAAAAATCTGCGTAGCTGTACGGGGCTCACAGAGTTGAGGAACATAGCGGAAATCAACGCCGCAGTCAAGGATTTTATCCCGCTTACCTAAACAGTGCCGCGCGAGCGCCAACCTCAGGCAGACCCGCTATCCGCACCGGTAAAAACCCCGTCCGGATAATTCACCGCCATCAGATATAACCCGCAAGCCGGGGCTGTCTGACCGGCACGGCGACGCTCGCCGTCGTTAAGCAGTGCCGCCACATCGGCTACGCTCAGCCGAGCGCGACCGACATCCACCAGGGTGCCGACGATAATCCGCACCATGTTTTTCAGAAAACCGCTGCCGCGCACGTCAAACAGCAGCATGCGACCATGCTCGCGGATAGCGACGGAAAAGATCGTCCGCACCGTGGTGGTACTGGCGCAGGAACTGGAGCGAAAAGCGGCAAAGTCGTGTTCACCCTCCAGTAGCTGCGCTGCGGCACGCATGGCGTCTGTATCCAAAGCGCAACCGAGCTGCCAGGCGCGCTGATGCAGCAACGGCGAACGTATCCGGCTGCGGTGGATACGGTACTGATACCATTTGCCGCACGCGGAAAAACGGGCGTGAAAGGTATCGTCAACCTGTACCGCCCGAACCACGGCAATATCGTCGGGCAGCAGGCGGTTTACCCCTTCGCGATAGGCAGACAACGGCAGCAGACTGTTCACGTCCACATGGGCGCACATCCCCAGACTATGCACACCGGCATCGGTGCGACCGGAAGAGTACAGTCGTACCGGTTCTCCCACCACCTGCGCCAGCGCTTCTTCCAGGCGCTGCTGAACGGTAACAGCGTTGGGCTGCACCTGCCAGCCGCCGTAGTTACTGCCGTCGTATTCAATTACCAGACACAGGCGCGCCATGGCGTCACGAGTCGCACCGGATAATGTGGCGCACCGCCAGCTCGGCAATTTGCACGGCGTTTTGTGCGCTCCCTTTGCGCACATTGTCGATGGCCAACCACATGTTGACTGCGGCCGGACACGAGGCATCGGCGCGAATACGCCCAACACACACGCCGTCCTCGGCGCAAACTTGAGCAGTGGTAACATAATCGGCGCCATCGCCCTGAGCCACATTTACCGCCGGAGCGTCAGCAAGAATGCGCCGCACTTCGTCGACAGCCAGAGCCGATTCAAACTCGATATTAACTGCCGCGCCATCGCCGTAAAACACCGGCACATGCACGGCGGTAACGCTGATAGCCGGAGCCGTGGCGGCAAAAATCCCCGCCATGGCGGTGCAGATAGCCGTTTCGGCGCCACTGTCGGCGCTGTTGTCGACAGCATCAATACACGGCAGACAGTTAAAGCCGATCTGTTCAGCGAACACTTTGTTGCGCACCGGCTTGCCGTTGAGCAGCGCGCCGCTGTGGCGACGCAGCTCATCCACCCCTTTCTGCCCACAGGCAGATACCGCCTGGTAGGTGGATACCAGCAGGCGTTTAATCCGGCGCTGCTGCGCCAGCGCCGCCACGACTAGCGCCAACGCAATGGCGATACTGGGCGGGTTGGCGATAATCTTCTTGTTCCGGGCATCAGCTACGGCGGCACCGTTTACCTCCGGCACAACCACCGGCACGCCGTCGGCGCCGAGCCACGCGCCCGACATATCGATACACACCGTGCCGGCAGCGGCCGCTTCTTCAACATAACGGCGACACAACTGCGCCGGAGCGGTGAAAAAAGCGATATCCATTCCGGTCAGGCAACCCGGTTCGAGCAGCTCCAGTGCCACGGCGTCGTCACCGCTGTCGATAAAATCGCCCACAGAACGCTCCGAGGCAAACAGGCGCAGAGCAGCACAGGGAAAAGCGCACGCATCCAACTCCTGCACCAATTGCCGACCAACCAGTCCTCCCGCTCCAACTATGGCTACATTGTACATAAATCGTTCATCCTCACATCCTGCCACTGCGCATGATTGATATCAGCAACCAGAACCCCATAAAACCAGCGAACAAAAAACCGATTAAGCCGATAAGTGGAATTTCATGCCACTTGGGCGGAACCCCCGAAAGAACAATGAGAGCTGAACCGATGACCAGAGATGCCAAAACAATGGAAAAAGAGAGGCGGTTACTGATACGTTCATGGCTGGCAAGCATCGGTTCCAGACCTCGATGCTCAAATTCCATTTTTACTTTGCCCTGTCTCGCCAGCCGGAGGATTGTCCGAATTTCCCCGGGGATATCTTTAAGCAGATGGAAAAATTCACCACCGGATGTGGTTATATCACTGGCAATACGCCGTGGGTTGATGCGATTTAACTGAATACGTTTTATAAACGGGGTGGCTTGTTCAATAACATCTAAATCAGGGTCAAGGGTTAAGCCGAGCCCTTCCACTGTACTCAACGCCTTAATCATCAAAAAAAGATCGGGCGAAATACTCAGGCGATGGCGGGTAGCTATTTGCAGCAGATGATGCAACATCGCCCCCAACGCCACATCCTTCAACGGACGATAGCAGTGTTGATCCATAAACTCTGCCACATCTCTTTCCAGATGGAGATTGTCCGTCTCCTGCTCGGAATTGGTAAGCTTTAGCAGGGCGAGCGCCGCTTCCCTCTCGTTGCGATGAACGACACTTATAATCAGGTCGGCGAAACGTTCACGCATTTCCAAACCAAGTCGTCCCATCATGCCAAAGTCTATGTAACAGATAACATTGTCCGGCATAACAAAGATATTGCCAGGATGGGGATCGGCATGAAAAAAACCATGGTCAAAGATCTGTTTCAAGATAAGGATAAGCCCTTGTTTGGCGATCTCCTTTCTGTTCAGCCCCGCCTGCTCCAGGCCGTGGATATCCGAGGGTTTAACTCCACGAATGCGCTCCATGGTCAAAACACGTGATGTCGTTGCCTGACGATAAACCTGCGGCACATAGACCGCAGGTTCATCATCAAATTGGCGGGCAAAATGCTCCATGTGCGCCGCCTCAAGGGCATAATCCAACTCTTTTTCCAGCGTACGGGCAAACTCCTGCACCACCTGGGTGGGACGATGGATATCCCAGCCGTCAATATGGCGCTCCATCAAGCCCGCCAAATGCAGCATGATCTCCAGATCTACTTCAATGGTGCGCTGGATATCCGGACGCTGAATTTTAACCACCACATCGGTACCATCAACCAACGTAGCCAGATGAACTTGACCGATAGAAGCGGCGGCAAGAGGTTGTTCATCGAAACTGGAATATATCTGTTCTACCGTTTGCTGAAGTTCGCCTTCGATGACCGTTTTCACCTGCTGATATGGAAACGGCGGCACGTCATCCTGCAGCCTGGCAAGCTCCTGCATAAATTCAACCGGCAACAGGTCGGGACGGGTGGAGAGAATCTGCCCCATCTTGAGAAATGTTGGTCCCAGCTCTTCAAGAACCATCCTTACCCGCACCGCACGGGGAAGCGTTTCGATTCTATCGCGCCGTTTACGCGAGATCATCTGTAAACCTATCTCAAGATACTGTTCGATATTAAGGGCAATAATCAGGTCGCCAAAGCCATACTTGAACAGCACGGCAAGTATTTGGCGATAACGCTGCATATGGCGATAGGTACGCCCGATGTTGCCAATATTGAAAATGGTCAAAAATTCATCCTCCGGTAAAACAGAATTTACTTCACCAAGCCATCTACGGTGGATGGCAGGGTTTTATTCGTCGCCCTTGCCTTTATGTAGAGCGTCTTTTGCCCCCTGTAACATACCTGAAATAGCCCCTCGGGCAACTGCCACGGAAATTTTCCCCAATTCCAGCGATTCCTCAGCTATGACATCCGCCATTTTGCTGACTGATTCTGATGTTGTTTTAACGGCATCCTGACCGGTTTTTTTCAGTTGTTCGGCAATTTTTTTAGCGGCTTGACTGCTCTTCTCTTTCAACACCGATGTCGTTTGTTCTGTCTGTTCAATCAAATCGTTCAACGCTTTTTTGGTTATATCACCGGATCGTTTAGCCACGTTGGCAGCAGTTTCAAGAAAAAGTTGCTCAAGGGTCTCAAGGTCTTCCTTTGTCCGCACCAGATCATCATGGATAAATTCCTCGACCTTGTCACCAACTGATTCAACTGTCTGCGCTAGCCCTTTTTGTACTCCATTAAAAGCGCCCTGGGCAACCTCGCTAATTTCCTTACCGCTTTCCTCGGCGGCTTCCACAGCGGCAGAAAGAACCTTTGCGGCTACTTCCTTCATCCTGCTTGCTCTGAGATGCCCCTCTTTCATGGCATTTTCAGTGGCGTCACGGGCAATATTGGTCACGGTTTCCTTTACATCATCACCGGTCTCTATTGCCTGTTTAACCGCTTGTTTTACCGTCTCCCTGGTTAGCCCCAACAACTCTGTACAACTCAGTTTAATCTCGGCTGCAACGGAATCAATCTGCGCCATGATTTCATCGGAACAATTTTTACCGGCCTCTTTTGCTCCCTGCAACCCATCTCTAACTATTTGAGCCAATTCCGCTTTTTCGGCAGCAAACTTTTCTTCAATTTCGCGCAGCTCTTTAGCTACGGCAGCAACCGTTTGGTCTTTTTGACTGCGCACACCATCCAGAGCACCCTCAACAGCGGCTTTTATATTTTCTGCCACATCTGCTTCGCTATCTTTCAAACCTTCCATGGCAGCCGCTACAGCATCTTTTACCAGAGGACGAATTTTATCAGCACCACCCTTGCTCTGTGCCGCAACATCAGACACCGCTTGCTTGACTATTTGATGAATATTTTTTGCCGTTACTGTGCCAGTTTCTTTAGCTGCATTCAATTCTGCAACAATGCGTTTTTTCATCTCCTGCTGTTCCATGTCTTATCTCCTGGGTAAAAAGATTAATGTAGCCATTGAGCTACTTGAGCTACTCGATAATTGGTGATCATACCACAATTACGGCACAACCACCCTTACAATCCGATTTTACGGCGCATAGTGCGTGCCCGGTCCAATAGTTCCAGTTGAGATACCCACGCCCGCCATTTTTCAACCTCCAACGCAGTATAACTGTTGAAAGCATGCAGTTCTCGCGGCAGGGCGTTGGGAAATATGGAGCGCCGCCCCGGTTTGCGCCCTGGCAGCGGTTCCTTGGTGCGTACCGCCTCTTCCTGCGCTTCACTGAGCAAAATATGCAAACGGTTGAGTATATTAACATCACTTGCCCCGGCATCCATATCCAGCGATAGCAAATTCAGTGCCGGAAACAACTCCCTGAGTTTATTTTCCACCCCACGACCGGTGATGTGATTGGCGATACAGCCAAATGGTTGCAGACAAATGATATTATTGGTCCCATCTCTGAGCATGGCGATCATTTCGGCAGTAAGGAGCCATCCTTCGCCATACTGATTGGCCAAACTGACCACATCTTCGGTTGCCCGCGCCAATTCGCGTAAATCATGCGCTTTGGTGTAAAAACGAAAGCCCTGCATAATCCGCTCAATTTGCGCCAGATGATATTTTGAATATATCTCCAACAACTTGTATTTAGTGCGATCGATAATGGAGCGTTTAAAAAAAGCCTGCTGCAAGTAGGTTTCGTTGATAAAGCGCTGGGAAAAAAAACTTTGGATTGGCGGCAGCACTACTTCCACCCCCTGGGCGGATAACCAATCGATGAGATTGCCATTGGAAAAGAAGTTATATTTAACAAAAATCTCCCCCACAATTCCTATGCGGGGAACAGCATTACCGGTAACTTCGATACAATTAAAATCGGTTACCGCCTGTTTTAGCAGATTGAGCAGATACTGATAATCAGCATTCTCGATGCCGGTCTCCATCAGCGCCAGATACTTGGCATGGAGTTTTTTAGCGCTGCCAGCCACTTTTTCTCTGGCAGTGACAGCCAGACACATCCTGGCCAGGGGGTCGGCAAAAACAATACCGAGCGCCAGCCGTTTTACCAGCCCTACCCGGTCAATCTGAAATTCAGGCTGGGTAATAATCTCTTCATTGGCTATGGAGATAATGGGCACGTTATCCAAACCGGCAGCGCACAACCCTTTTCTGATCAATGCCACATAAGATGATGCCCGACATTGACCGCCGGTCTGAGTAAGAATAACGGCAGTTTTTTCAGGATCGTAACCACCATCCTGAAAGGCCTTGATAATATCGCCAGAAACCAGCACCGCCGGATAGCACATATCATTATTTATGGTTTTAAGACCCCATTCTGCCGAAATTTTATCCTGTGGCGGTAAAACTTCAACCCGATAACCGAGGGGCTTAAATGCCGCCGGAATCAAGGGGGAATAGAAGGAGGAAAAATAGGGAACGATAAGGGTTTTATCGCTGCATTGCGTCACAGTGTGCGGCGGTGTTTTCACGCTGGCACTTCCGGCAATGCCGGTGTTGCCGTTGTTATCTTGCTGCGCATCAAGCATGGAACGCAGTCGGATATTAACTGCTCCCAGATTGGCTATTTCATCCATCTTGATCAGGGTATGCACCTTGCCGCCGCTAGCGAGAATTTCCTTAACCTCGTCGGTAGATATCGCATCGGGTCCACAGCCAAAAGAGGTCAACTGTACCATCTGTGCCGTAGCTGTTTTACTCACCCACTTGGCCGCAGCATACAATCTGTTGCTATAGCTCCACTGGGTTAAAACGTTAACATCTCCCATAGAAACAGCGTCATCACCTAGCGGCAGTGCGGCTTCACTGATAGCATCAACACCCAACTGCGTTAGCATGGTCGGAATGCCGTGATTGATAAGCGGATCGGCGTGGTAAGGGCGACCGGCAAGGACGACAGTTCTTCTCCCAACCCTATCCGCTTCGGCAAGCTGCTGTTGTGCCATCACACGCA
>JAMOOS010000283.1 GCA_027065245.1 Desulfuromonadaceae bacterium
CGGTGTATGACCTGATCAATTGTCCCTTGCTGTCGCGTACCTGCAATCCCCGTTCATCAGCGTTAAAGAACAGGTCGGCAATAGTGGCGCTGTTGCTGTTTTGCCATTGCAGTGCTGGCAGGGCAGCTTTGAGTTTGGCGAACAAGTCTTCTCTGGTGTCACTTTTATCGCTGAATACGGCGCTCAGGCCGCTATAGCGTTGTAATTTAGTGCCGGCTTTGATTGTGCTGGTGTCGCCGCTTATCTTTTTGGCATACGAGTAGCCGGATTTGACCCTGGTAACCTGTAAGACAGCAATAGTCTTATCCAGGGTACCCAATACCTTGTGTGTTAGCGGATGGACAATAGCCTTACCCTGCTTTATCACGGCAAGCAGGTCTCCGGCTGTAATGCCCTGAACAGCGTCCAGGTCTATGATGTATTCGTTGCCAGCTGGCATAACGACACAACCGGAAACCGGGGCAAAGTCTTTTTTTACCTGTTCAATCATGGTGGCATTGCTATTTAAGGCGCCAGCGCAGATGAAAAGCAGAGCGAGCATGCCGATAAATCTGAACTTCATTTGTATCTCCTTGCTGTGGGGTGTCGGCGGAAGATGAGTATTTGTGCAGAAGCTGTCTGAGCTGTCTTGTCTGTATTGACATGGCAGTTCAGGCAGACTCTGCGCGGGTATTATAGCCGTTTTTTTATATATGTGCATAAAAAAGGCCGGGCATTTGCCCGGCCTTTTTTTCAACAGTACCGCGTTACTTTTAGAAGTGGTAACGGATGCGCGAGCTGATGACAAAAACATCCTCATCAGAGCTGCCGTCGCACTCTTCCTCATAGTAATCCATGGCGTCGTCAGCAAACAGGTAACCGAACTGGATGGCTGCTTCGGTTTTGCTGAACAGTTTGTAGCTGGCGTAGGCGTCAAACTCGAACCCGATGCTGTCGTCGGATTGTTTGTCGCCGTTGTTGTCAACATACTCGATGTCCTCAGCGGTCATCAGGTACAGGGCAGCGGCACCAACTTTAAGCTTGTCGGTAACCTGGAAGTCAACACCAAGACGGTTGAGGATGAGACCTTTGTCCATCAGGTAAGGAGTTTCAGAGAAGTAATCGTCATCGGTGTAACCTTCAAACATAACTACCGAGTACTGGCTGTTGATGTCAACGTCGGTAGATACGAAGGCATCGTAGTCATCATCAGTGGCGTCATCGTCACCGGAAGCATACCAGCCGGTA
>JAMOOS010000284.1 GCA_027065245.1 Desulfuromonadaceae bacterium
TTTCTGGGCTGACCACGCTCCACGCTTGCAACGCAATCTGGAACAGGCGGCGGCGCAATACTCCTTTAACGCCGGAGCGTTCACGCCGTTCTGGCGCTATCTCAACCGAAAGCCACGGCTTATCGACCTCGACTGGTGGCGGCAGCTGGGGCTGACGACTATCACTGCCGACCTGACGGTACGCGGTGACGCCGGAGAGTATGCCGTTATCACCATGCTCGACGAAACAGCGCTGGACAGCGATTTGCGTCGCGACCTGGAGCAGATACCGGCAGCGCTGGTGGTGGCTCCCGGCCAGTTCAGCCGCACCCTGGGCCACGAATTAGCTGGTGATATGCGTGCTTTCATTCTACGCGCCATGGCGGCGGTGGTGCTGTTGCTGGCGCTGCTGTATCGCAATCTGCGCCTGATGGCGCTGGCGCTGCTGCCGGTGGGCGGCGGCCTGCTGTTCATGTTCGGAGTTATGGGCTGGCTGGGGCAGCCGTTCAATCTGTTCAATATCATCGCCGCCATTCTGATTATCGGCCTGGGTGTCGATTATGGTATCTTTATCGTTGCCAGTTGTCGCCACGGCGTTGCCTGCTCCAGCCGTCGCGCCGTGCTGGTATCGGCATTGACCACCCTGGCCGGATTTGGTTCGCTGGTACTGGCCGACCACCCGGCCATGTACTCCATCGGCCTCAGCGTACTGCTGGGTATCGCTGCCGCCGTGGTTACGGCGCTGTATGTGGTGCCATGCTGCTGGCGCCTGTGCATGGCAGACAGGCAAGAGGGGTAAGTTTGCAGATTACACTGATAAAAAAATGGCGGCGGTGGTTGTGTTTTATGCTGCTGGGGATTATAACAGCAGGCTGCGCAGGTGTGCCGCCATTTCCGCCGCATCAGCGGGCAGCGGTGGCCGCTGCGGACATTCACGCCGCCATGGAGCGCTGCTGGCTCAATGGCCAACGACGTTATCTGTGCCGTAACAGCGGTGTGCTGGAGGTGCCGGGACGAAAAATCGCCTTGCAGGGGCTGGTGCGGGTGGACAGTGTTGCCGACAGCGCCCGGCTGGTGGCGCTGGACAGTATGGGCACGCGTTTGTTCGATATCAGCATCGACGCGCGCGATTATACGGTCAACTATATGCTCGAACAGTTACGCGCTCATCCGCGCCTGGCCGCAGTGGTAGCCGCCAGTGTCCGCGCCGTTTTCCTCTCGCCTTATGTCGCCGGTA
>JAMOOS010000285.1 GCA_027065245.1 Desulfuromonadaceae bacterium
GGCGCTGCGATTGAGGGTAAGATAATCGAGCCCCACCTGGGCGAGAAAACCGAGCCGCGCCCTGATCTCCTTGAGGATGCGCGCACCGATGGCGGCATCGCGGCTGTCGAGGCTGAGGTCGGTAAAAAACGTTAGCGCCGCAGCGATGGACATCTGCGTTACCTGATGGATGTTGTGCCCCGCCACCTTGACATGCAGCGCCTCGGGGCGCAGGCGGGCACCGGCACATTCGGGGCACGGCATGATATCCATGTACTGCTCCAGTTTGGCGCGCATGGCATCACTTTCGCTCTCGCGGTAGCGGCGTTGCAGGTTGGGGATAACCCCTTCGAACGGCTTATGGTAGAAATGGCGCCGCTCGCCCTGATCGTAATAAAAGCGGATCTCCTCGTCGCCGCTGCCGTAGAGAATGATGTGGCGCACCTGCTCGGGCAAATCGGCAAAGGGGGTATCGAGGCTGAACTTGTAGTGTGCCGCCACGGCGTCGAGCAGTTGCTGATAATAGAAACTTTTACGCGTTACCCACGGCGCGATAGCGCCCTCGCGCAGGGTGAAACGGGGTTGCGGCACAATTCGCTGCGGATCGAAATAGTTGCTGGTTCCCAGACCGGAGCACTCGGGACAGGCACCGTGGGGATTGTTGAAGGAGAACAGGCGCGGCTCCACCTCGGCATAGGAGATGCCGCAGTCGATGCAGGCGTGCTTTTCCGAAAACTGCTGACAGTCGCCGTCGCCATCCAGCCGTTGCACCAGCACCAGACCGTCGCCCAGGCGCAACGCCGCCTCCACCGCCTCGGCCAGGCGATTGGCTATCCCCTCCTTGACGATGATGCGATCCACCACCACCTCGATGGTGTGCTGCCTGTTTTTATCCAGCGCCGGTGCCTGGGCCAGCTCGTACAACTCGCCATCGATGCGCACGCGCACATAGCCGTCGGCCTGCAACTGTTTCAGTTCGCGGCGATACTCCCCTTTGCGCCCGCGCACCAGCGGCGCCAGAATCATCAGGCGGCTGCGTTCGGGATATTCCAGCACTCTATCGACAATCTGCTGCACTGTCTGCGCGGCAATCTGGCGCCCGCAGCGGTGGCAGAACACCTTGCCGACGCGAGCGAACAGCAGACGCAGATAGTCGTAGATTTCGGTGACGGTGGCCACGGTGGAGCGGGGATTTTTGGAGGTTGTCTTCTGTTCAATGGCGATGGCGGGGGACA
>JAMOOS010000286.1 GCA_027065245.1 Desulfuromonadaceae bacterium
ATCATGATATCAACCTCGCCCGCAATCCCCCGTCCTCGCTCAACCGCACGGCTCACCGCAGGCTGGGTCATGCCAATCTCTCTGGCAACAGCGGTTGCCGTCATCCCCAGTTCCTGAACAGCCCAAAAGCACAGCAAGCTGCGAGCACGAACCCGAACCGGTTGCTTGCCTGAGCTTAAAAGATCGCTCTGCTCAATGGCAAAATAATCTGCAATAAGCTGCACGAGGTATTCGAACGTAATCCCCTGGCTCTGGTAACAGATACGCTGATCCAGAAGTTCATTGGCTTGCGCCAGAACCGATTCAACGAAATCACCATCGCCCAGAATCCGTTCGTCGCTTTTATGCTGCAATATTGCCCCGGATTGCTGTCTAACCTGAGTCCAGCCGCCGCTGCTGCGGATCAAACCGCCACCGACCAATTCGGGGCGCCTGCCCCGGTCTATCCCTTCGGCAACGAACACCGCATATTTCTGCCGGGCAACCGCTTTTTTCCTGTCAAACAATTCCAGCACTTCATCGGTCTGCTGCCAGCGAGTTGCCGTTTTCCCCAGCAGACAACGGTGACCGCACCATGGATAACCAGCCAGATGTTCAAGAGATACAACCTGCCGGGCGCGAAGAGGGTTTAGATGGATGTAGCGCACCAATTCGAGCAGGTAGGTATCTTCCTGGCAAAGGATCGATTTGTAACGATTCTGAAACAGATGGCCATGGCGGTGATGGCGATGATTGTAACTGACAGCGTAACCGGTCAGCAGACGCCGCATCAGTGTAGAGATGGGTACTTCTCCGGTTTTGAGCAGCAGGTGAAAATGGTTGGGGATCAAAGCCCAGGCGTAGCAGCGGGTCGCCGTCTGCGGCAAAAGAGTCGACAAGCGACCAACAAAGTCATCACGGTCACGGTCATCTTCAAAAATTGTGCGGCGCTCAATTCCCCGGCAGATAATGTGATGAAGCGCACCGGGAGCGTCTATGCGGGCTTGTCTTGGCATGAGGGGAGTGTGGCATAAAATGCGAATAAAAGAAAGGCATAATTGTATGGGCGTCCCCTGTGGGGGGGCTAGGCGACAACTTGCTTGACAAGCACCGCTACGCCTGTCGCATAACGCTATAAATAACAGTGAATTGCGCTGTAGAAAGGTCTTTCTACAGCGGCGGCCTTTGTAACGATTTTACCAGATAGACGCCGGTTTCTAATCATTTACCAGCC
>JAMOOS010000287.1 GCA_027065245.1 Desulfuromonadaceae bacterium
AGTATACTGTGTAATGTTGTGGTGTTTGCCATGGGCTTTGCCGTCGGTGTGGCGCTTGGTTTTACCAACAGCGGCGTTGATCCGGCCATGGAACTGGGAATGTCTTTGCTGGGGGTGGTGGTGTCGCTGTTTTACTATGTATTTTTTACCGGCTACTGCGGCCAGACACCGGGTAAAATGGCGTTGCGCCTGAAGGTGGTGCATAATGACGGTGATGGCGATATCGGTTACGGCACAGCCTTTTTGCGGGAGGTATTTGGTAAGTTTCTGTCGGGGATTATCCTCGGTATCGGTTATCTGATGGTGGCGTTTCGCAGCGACAAGCGCGGCCTGCACGATCTCATCGCTGGTACCAGAGTGATCAAACTGTAAACCGGCGCCGGTGCCGGTGGTAAGTGAATATTTTTTAAGCAATTTTAGTGGAGAACATCAATTATGCCAAAACAGGGAAACATAAAAAAAGCGGTACTCGCCTACTCCGGCGGTCTCGATACTTCCATCATTCTTAAGTGGCTCGGTGAGGAGTACGACTGCGAAGTTATCGCCTTTGCCGCCGATCTAGGTCAGGGCGAAGAACTGGACTTCATTCCGGAAAAAGCTAAAAACACCGGCGCCAGCAAGTGTTTTGTCGAGGATTTGCGCGAGGAATTTGTGCGCGATTTCGTCTTCCCCATGTTTCGCGCCAACGCCATCTACGAGGGGCGTTATTTTCTCGGTACTTCCATCGCCCGGCCGCTGATCGCCAAAAAGCAGATGGAGATCGCCAGGGCCGAGGGCGCCGATGCCGTATCCCACGGTGCCACCGGCAAGGGTAATGACCAGGTGCGTTTCGAGCTGAGCTACTACCATTTTGATCCGGCTATCACCGTTATCGCGCCGTGGCGTGAGTGGGATCTTAACAGTCGCAGCGCCCTGGAAGCCTACGCCAAAAAGCACGGTATTCCGGTGCCGACGAGCAAAAAGTTTCCGTGGAGCAGCGACCGCAATCTGCTGCATATCTCCTTTGAGGGCGATATCCTCGAGGACCCGTGGGCAGAAGCGCCGGAGGAGATGTATGTGCTTACCGTGCGTCCCGAAGACGCGCCCGACACGCCGGAATTTATCGAAATCGAGTTCAAAAACGGTGACGCGGTGGCCATCAACGGTGAACAGCTTTCGCCCGCCAACCTGCTGGCCAAACTCAACGAGCTGGGCGGCAAACACGGTATTG
>JAMOOS010000288.1 GCA_027065245.1 Desulfuromonadaceae bacterium
CGGGTGCTGTTTTATGTTACTCGCAACGGTTTCGGTTGCCAGCAGCGCGGTCGTGAGCAGTTGTTTTTTACCTGTTGTTATATCGCTGCCAGTGATGACGGTACATATGCCCTGATGCTTTACAAGGTGGCGCAGCCGCGGGTGGAGCTGTGTCGGGCTGTGAGTGACTGTGCTGTCGTGGCGGGTGCAGACTGGCAGGTGCCTCGCCAGCTGCGTGATGACAGTGTGGTTATTTTAGCCGGATTGAACGCAGGCAGTTTTTCTTGTGCTACCCGGCGTTATCTTGGTGTCGATACTTTCACCCAGCCCTTTGACGGTCGATTTTTCACTGGCGATTCTGGCCTGGAAAAGGTGCGTTTCATACAGTTTAACTATACCCTGGCCGGAACTGATCATGCTGTTTGTGTCGCCTGTTATCATGTGCCAGAGTGTGCCAACAGTGGTGACAGCAGGCGCAATAACATGTTGCGGCGACCATCTTTTTACAGGGGAAAATGATGGGAGGATGTTTCCGCAGGCATGCCGAGGGTGGTTTTGCTTTACTGGCAGTATTTTGGCTGGTGTTGCTGCTCGCCATTATGGCTCTCGGCTATGCTTCTTCTACCCGGCTGCGTGCCCGAATAGCTCTCAATCAGCTTCAAATTATTCAAAGCAGATACGACGATGCCGCTGCCATGGCAGTCGGATACCAGGCCTATACAACGTTTGTAACTAACCGGGCCCTGTTTTCGCGCCGACAGCCGGACGAAGCCAGTGCCGCCGAGCAACTTGGTTTGTGGTACCCCCGTTTTGAGCCGTATGAGGCCACTGTTGTTGCCGCCGCTCAGGTGCAGATCCGCTATGCTGGCGGTCGCTTCGATATCAATCATATCAGTGCTGCCACCTTTGATGCGGTTCTAACCTGTTGCGGGGTTGTGAGCGCGAGTGAGCGCAACGCCATCATCAACAGTGTGCTCGACTGGTGCGATGCTGATAATGCGCACCATGCCGAGGGGGCAGAAAATGACTACTATAATCACCTCGATCCTGAATACAATTGCAAAAACGCGCCAA
Organism: Desulfuromonadaceae bacterium; assembly: GCA_027065245.1. Classification (GTDB taxonomy): domain Bacteria; phylum Desulfobacterota; class Desulfuromonadia; order Desulfuromonadales; family Desulfuromonadaceae; genus Desulfuromonas. Next base: position 1,054 of record JAMOOS010000288.1, read on the forward strand.
TTGAGGTACTAGAAGAGCTGTTGCTTGTCAAAGGGATAACGCCGCAATTGTATTATGGCAATCTCGACTGGGCTTCCGGCAGCGCCGGGACTGTGGCTGATGCCGGAGGTATGCCGCCGTATCATTTTGATCGCGACAACCAGCATCCGGGGTTGG
>JAMOOS010000289.1 GCA_027065245.1 Desulfuromonadaceae bacterium
ATCGATACGTTCACCGCCCGGCAGGGTATGATTTTTACCGCTGTCGACAATAGCGCTGTAACCGCTGCGATAACGGGTGGTGTTGGTAAAGATAAAATTTCCCGGCAGATTGACACTGTACACAAGATTGGCGCTCCACTCGCGATTGTAATCGGAACGGGGCAGATTGAGGCGATAAGTGGTGTGGTCATTGTACCATACCACCTCATCCAGGTCTTCCAGTTCCAGGTGCTCGTTATAACTCTCGTTGCTGGAATCGCTGTCCTGCCATGTGCCGTCCAGCAACAGATAGTGGCGACCCCATTGGCCCTGCCAGGTGGCGGTAACCTCCTTATGGCGCGACTCACCGTTGTTGTTCCACTCAGAATAGATATAGCCGTTGGCATCCTTATCCAGCACGGTACGCGCCAGCAGATCTTCGCCGTCGCGGTCGATGTAGCTGACACTAAGACGACCGCCAAACAGATCCTGCTCCAGCGCCAGGCTCCATTCATCCACCCGCGGTGTTTTAAGATCGGAAACCCGCGCCGCAGAAAAGGTTTTGCGTTTTTTGTACAGCCACGGTTTTAGCGTGCCATCACTGTTCAACGAACGTTCGTAGCGAACGGTGCGGGCCTTCTCCTCGGCCAAAGCGTATGTCAGCAGGGTTTTGCCGTAATAACGGTTGGCACCGGCGCTCAATACGGTGCTGCCGTCGGCAAACACATCGTAAAACAGCGCCGCGCGCGTTGCGTAATCGTTGTTGCCGGTAAAATTGTTGTAACTGTAGTGTATGCCGGGACGCAACGACACCCGGCCATAACTCAAGGTATCTTCGAGGTATATATCGACACTGTCGATGGCGGCATCAGCTTTATCGCGCGGATAAACCACCTTGCTCCATGCGTATTGTTCGCCGGGCATACAATAGATATCTTCCGCCGGACACTGCACCTTGGAACTGGTACGCCAACCACTGTTTACAGCACCATGATGTTCATAATCGACGCTGGCGCGCTCCAGGGTAAAGCCGGCGTTCCACTGCTGCTTAATCCCCAGTACGGTAAACGGGTCGATATTGAGGTGAGTGGCAAAACTGATATTATCCTGCTGATTGTCAATATCACCAAACCCACCGGCGGCGCTGTAACGCTCACCCCAAGCGGCTGACGGCGTTACCCGATAGTTAAAATACTCGTCTGGAGCACGGCGATCATTGCTGCCGGTGC
>JAMOOS010000290.1 GCA_027065245.1 Desulfuromonadaceae bacterium
ACGGCACAGATACATGGCAAACAGACCTCCTCGACCAGCTGCTTGGTCAGGTCCCCCTGTTTACCGGTGATCTGATTCTAACAGAAGTGCTGCAAGGGTTCAGAAGTACCACAGACTACAACAAGGCCAAAGAAGCCATGTCCGTGCTGGAGTGCAAAACTCTGGGAGGGTATGAAATCGCCGTTAAAAGCGCAGAAAATTACAGGCGGCTAAGAAGGCGTGGCGTTACTGTGCGCAAGACTATTGACGTTATTATTGCTACCTTCTGTATAACGGAAAACATCCCCCTGCTGCATGACGATAAAGATTTTGCGCCCATAACGGAATATCTCGGTCTTCAAGTGTTCCCGCGCAGTCGTGTTCACTGATATCTGCCGTGTGCGTTTGTCGCGTGTTTGTTGTCGCGCCTTACCCGCCCCCCTGCTGCGCGTCCAGCTGGTTTACGCTGCGGTCGGCGCTTTTCAAAATTTCCAGTTCCAGGTAATCATAGCGTGACGCTGAATGATGGTTGCCGATAATCTGTGCGACTTTGGCGGTTTTGGCGGCGTCGAAATCTATCCGCTGCAGAATTTCGCTGGCGATGGGCGGGCCGTACCGTTCTTGGGTTTTGCCGTTATTGTAGCCCAACTCCGCTTCCGACGGTTTTATGCCGACATCGTGCAGCACCGCGCTGGCGATGACGATTTCGGCGTCGGCCTCTGGATATTCCTCCAGCATCTGCTCGGCGTATTTGAGTACCTCGATGGCGTGGGTGATGCGGCGATAATCGGGAGCGAAAAAATTAACCAGCTCGGTTATCAGGCGTCCTTTAAGCTGTTCGTGTTTCATGATTCAACTCCTTGGTTGGCGGCGGTGGCGGGTTTTTCGTGCTGAATATAGATGCTGCGGCTGGGGAAGGCCATCTCCATGCCCAGCGCGGCAATTATATCCATTATCTGCAGGCATACATCCTCGCGTACACGCAGATACTCGTCCCAGCGCGTGGTGGAGGTGAAGCAGTACACCAGAATATCCAGCGACGAAGCGGAAAAATCGGTGAAATTCACCAGAATAAACTCCTGGTCGATGTGGCGGTGCTCGCGCAGCATGGAGCGGATCTGCTCCACGGCGGCGCGCATCTGCTCCGGTGTGGAGGAGTAGGTTACGCCGATGGTCATTTTGATGCGTCGCTTGGGCATGCGGCTGAAGTTGTTGAGGGAACTGTTGGCGATGATATTGTTAGGCACCGAGATGAGGGTTTTGGCGAAGGTGCGGATTTTGGTGGAGCGGAAGCCTATTTCCTCCACTGTCCCTTCCAGATCGCCGGTTTTCACCCAGTCGCCCACTTTAAATGGCCGGTCGAGGAGAATCATCACCGAGCCGAACACATTTGACAAGGTATCCTGCGCCGCCAATGCCACCGCCAAACCGCCGATCCCCAGGGACGCCAGCAGACCGGAGATGGAATAGCCGAGGTTTTGAATCACCAGCACGATGGCGATGATGATAATGAAGCCGCGGATTATTTTGCGGATAAACGGCAGCAGGTTTTCATCCAGCGGTGAGTCGGTGTGATGCGCCCAGTGCGCCACCGTGTGTTCCAGAATCGCCACCGCGTTGTAGAATACCCAGGCAAAGTTGAACGTGAACAGTGCCTTGATAAAGATGGAGCTGAAATGGTTGAAGTTCACCGGTTTGGTCGGCAGGGTGACAATCTGCAATGCCACCGCCAGGCCGATGATCACCACCAGCATATCCAGCGGACGGCGCAGACAGCCGAGCAGCAGGTCGTCAAAATTGGTGCGCGAGCGCTTGACCAGCGGCGTGATGGTGCGTGTGAGCAGATTACCCAGCAGGCGTTTAAAGACCAGGCAGATAAAGATTATGACACCGGCGACAATATAACGCTGTACGTCGCCATCGAGTAAATCGATGCTGTTAATCCATTTTACCAGCCGCTCGATCCACTGTTGCAGCCCGTCCATGCACTTCTCCTCGCTAGGGGAATTATTCTGTTGCCTGGATGCCGAGTGTGCTCAGAGTTTTGATTATGGCAGCGGCATTGAAGCCTTCGGCAAAGCAACCGCAGTCGCAGTACGGTTCAAAACGTTGCAACTGGTACAACAGCCGTTCCACCGTTTCGCGCTGATCGGCAAAGCGGTGCGGGTTAGCACATACCTGCTTAAGTGGCTCCACCAGGTTGTCTGGCAGTTCACCGTTGCGGTGTTCCTCGTCGATGGCGGCGCTCAGTTGTTCAAATAGTGTCATTGCTTTATCTCCCGGCGTTAACTGACATGTTGCGGCATATTGTGTGTGGTGGTTAAAATGCCGTAAAATAGCGTTTTTTGCAATAAGGATATGGAATGGTAGATGGTTGTGATGATGATGTGGCCGGATTGCCGCCGGAACAGGATAAAAATAGCAATTGACAGCAGCGACAATTTTGGCAATTCTGGCGCGGTTGCTGATTGCGTCGCCTGTTGTTGCGGTAAATAACAGTTTGATATTGCGAAACTTCTGCCGATAGCGGCGTTGATTTCTGTTAACATTTTAGGGGAGTGAAAATCTTATGGGCAAGTTGCGGGTAACGGCAGTGGCACTGCTGGCTGCGGTTGTTTTAAGTGTCAGTGGCGCTGTTGCGTTTGATCAGCCGGCGGTTAATCTCGGTTTTACCAGTTTTGTTGACGGCGGCCCGCCCGCCGGGCAGGGGGTGTATTTTGTTGAATATGTTCAGTATTACGATGGCGATCGCCTGGCCGATTTTCCGGCGCCCGGTGCCGATGTCGAAGCGTGGATCAGCCTCAACCAGTTGTTGTATCAATCCGATACCGAGGTGTTCCTAGGTGGCAAATGGGGGCTGGACGTCATAGTTCCCGTTGTCGATGTGGACAGTAACGTGCTGCCGTGTAACGATACCGGCCTGGGTGATATCCTCATCGGCCCCTATATCCAGTGGGATCCCATCATGGGGGAAAATGGGCCGATTTTCATGCAGCGTATCGAGCTGCAGACCATCATCCCTACCGGCAAATACGATGAGGACAAGGCGCTCAATCCCGGCAGCAATTTCTGGTCGTTTAATCCCTATTGGTCGGCTACCTGGTTTGCCATGCCGCATCTGACGGTGAGCTGGCGTATTCACTACCTGTGGAATGGTAAAAATGATGATCCCTTCGTCGGTATGCGTGCCGATGATACCCAGGCTGGTCAGGCTCTGCACGGTAATTTTGACGTTGCCTACGAGGTGCTGCCCAGGCAACTGCGTATCGGCGTAAACGGCTACTACTTCAAGCAGGTCAGTGATTCAGAAATAGACGGTCACAGTGTCAACGGCCGGGAAAAGGTGTTTGCCATCGGCCCCGGTATGGTGTGGCATATCGATAAGAATAACCACCTGTTTTTTAATGCCTACTTTGAATCCGGCGCCGAGTATCGCCCCGAAGGGGATCGTTACAATTTGCGCTTTGTCCATCATTTTTAGCGCAGCAGGCGCCTAGGCGCCAGTTTGGCGCGGCAGGATCATTTCAACTTCGAGTCCGCCGCCGGCGCAGTTGCGGGCGGTGATGGTGCCGCCGTGGTGCTGCACTGCCTTGGCGGCAATGGCCAGGCCGATGCCGCTGCCACCGCTGCTGCGCTCGCGGGCGTCGGCAACGCGATAAAAGGGTTGAAACAGTTTGGCTAACGCGCTTTGTGGCACACCGGAGCCGTTATCGTTTACCCTGATAACGATGTGATCCTCCGTGGTGTCTATCTGCACGGTAACGGTATCGGTTGTGTAGTGTACGGCGTTGCGGATGACGTTTTCCAGCGCCCGCCCCAGCAGGGCGCGGTTGCCGCAGCAGGGTAGGTGCGGCGCTGTTTGTGTGGTTATGGTAACGCCGCGTTGTTGTGCCTCGTAAGTGGCGTCGGCGCTGATTTCCTGCACCAGTTCCACCAGATCAAAATTGTGCCGGGGCGAGGTGAGCGGTTCATCCAGACGGTTCAGCTCCAACAGCTGACCGATGAGGATGTTCATCCGTTCCGCTTCCGTGGCAATGCGCGCCAGCGCCTTGTCCTGTGACGGCGTGGCGGGATGCTGGCGTGCCAGCTCCAGGGCAATGCCCAGCCGGGTGAGGGGAGAACGCAGCTCGTGGGAGATGTCGCGCAGCAGGGTCTGGCGGGTGGTGAGTAAGGTTTCTATTTTGTCTGCCATATGGTCGAAATCGCCTGCCAGCCCGGCCAGTTCGTTGTTGCCGCTGATATCGGTGCCGATACGGCTGGCAAGATCTCCGGCGGCCAGTCTTTGCGTGGCGCGGCGCAGTTTAATGATGGGGCTGGTAAGAGAACGGGCCAGCAGGTAGCAGATAATGGCGGTTACCGCCAGCAGCAGTAACAGACGCAGAGCGAGAAAACCGTGGCCGATGGTGTGCAGCAGCAGTGTTGCCGTTGGTGGACGGGTTGCTACTACCGCTATGTAGTAACGCTGGCCGTCGCTGCCGGTTATTCCGGCCGCCAGAGCGCGGCGGCGGCGGTGTGGTGCCGTTACCACCTCGCCGCTGTGACGGGCACGCTGTACCATGTGCCGCACGAATTTTGGTATCGGCCTGCTGTTCAGCGCTCTGCCGTCGCCGTCGAACAGAACAACGCGTATCCCGGTGCGTTGCCACAACAAACGGCTGAATTTGTCTACTCCGCTACTGCCCTCGCGCACATAGGCGCTGCTGGCGCGGCGGCCGTATTCGGCCAGAGCCTGGCGCACCAGATTCTGGTCGCCCAGAGGAGGAAATTCGCTGTCGCGCTGAAAACTAAGCAGCACTACGGTGACGAATACCATCACCTGAATAAGGATGAAGTAAGCGAATATTTTCCAGAACAGCCGTCCCATCAATCGTCCTCTCCGGCCGCGCGATAAAGGTAGCCGATGCCGCGCACCGTGCGAATGTTGTCTGCCGCCGGGCCGAGTTTTTTGCGGATGGCGCTGATATGCACGTCAACGCTGCGGTCGTAGGCGGCCAGCGTGCGCCCCAGAGCTTGTTGCACCAGCTGATCGCGGCTGACCACCTGACCGCTGTGTTCCAGCAATACGCGCAGCAGATCAAATTCCACAGATGTGAGTGCCAGCTCCTCCCCCGCCAGTGTGGCGCGCCGCCTGGCGGGACTAAGGCGCAATTCACCAACCGTAAGTAGCACCGCTGGCCGCTGTACCGCTGTGTCGACACGGCGCAGAACTGCCTGGATGCGTGCTACCAGCTCACGCGGGTTGAACGGCTTGGGCAGGTAATCGTCGGCGCCCAGCTCCAGACCGACAATACGATCGACGTCGTCACCACGGGCAGTAAGCATGATAACCGGGGTAGCGCTGCGGGCTCTTATGCGGCGCAGTACCTCAAATCCGTCCAGTTTCGGCAGCATTACATCCAGAATTATCAATGCCGGGTTGTCGCTCACGGCACGCTGTACTGCGGTGACACCGTCATGAGCGCAGCCTATGGTGAAGCCGTTGTTAGACAAATAGTCATTCAACAGCTCGCACAGCTCGATATCGTCGTCAATAATTAGCAGAAAGTTGTTCTTTTCATCCATATTCAGTCCAGGAGAAACCGGTTTGATTTTCACTCCATGATAACCCGATGTGCCTAGCGGCGCTGTAAAGAAATGCAAATATATCTGCCCGAGCCTTTACATAACTTTACTTTTTTCTTACAGCTTTTAACCCTGTTGTTGTTGCGCACAGCGTATAATGTCCGCAGTTCAAACAACCACTTAACCTGCATGTGAAGGAGAACAGAGAGATGAAAAAGACATTGTTGTTTATCATGGTTCTATGTTGCGCGTTAACGCTAACGGTATCGCTGGCCTGCGCTCGTCCGGGCGGTAACAGGGGGATGGCGCAGCTCAGCCCGGCACAACAACAGCAGCGGCTGGAAAACCGCCTGGAAAAAATGGCGCTTACCCTCGATTTGACCGCTGAGCAGCGTGAGAAAATTGGTGCTATTATACGTGAACAGCAGCAGCATCAACAGCAGCTTAAAGCCAACATGGCCGCCGGACGGGACAAATTGCGCCAACTGCGGCGCCAGCAGCCTTTTGACGTCGCAGCGTTCAAAGCTCAAGGTTATGAAATGGTGGATATGAAAGCCGATATGCTGCGCCAGCGCGCCGAAACACGCAGCAAGATAGACGCACTTCTGACACCGCAGCAGCGGGAGAAGCGGGATAAATTGCGGGCACTGCATCAGCAGCGCAAACAGTGCAAAAAAGGCGGTTGTGCCCAGGCTGCCAGATAACCAGGTTTTGCTCACCACCCGTGTCGCTGGTGCGGGTGGTGAGCACAGTTAGACGTATTATGTATGACACCGTCGAGCGGTGGTGCTGAGTATCGGGATTAAAACGGAATGTCGTCATCCGGGTTGAATGGAGGATCGTTCACCGGCGTCGATTGCACCGGTGGTGCCGTTGTAGCTGGTTGCTGTGCCGGTGGTTGTTGCGCTGCCGTCGTTGGCTGGCCGCCGCCTTGCTGGTAATTGTTGCCGCCCGGTGTCGGTGCGTAATCATAATTGCCGCCGCCCTGCTGATAACTGCCGCCGTCGTCGCCGGCACGGCCAAGCATCTGCATCTGGTCGGCGACAATCTCGGTGGTATAACGGTCGTTGCCGTCGCGGTCCTGCCATTTGCGTGTCTGCAACTTGCCCTCAATGTAGACCTGCTTGCCCTTGTGCAGGTACTTGCCACAGATCTCGGCCAGATTGCGCCATGCAACAATATTGTGCCACTCGGTTTTGCTCTGGCGGTTGCCATCGCGG
>JAMOOS010000291.1 GCA_027065245.1 Desulfuromonadaceae bacterium
TATCAGAAAGGAGCTTAAGCCATGAGTGATAAAGATAAAGCAATGGTACAAAACGAACAACCCAGCACCGAAACTTACGTTACACCGGCAGTGGATATCTGCGAAAAGGAGCAGGAGCTGCTGCTGTACGCCGACATGCCCGGCGTGGTACAGGACAACCTGAGCCTGGATTTTGACAAAGGCGTACTCACCATCGACGGCTGGTACGACCAGCATATCAACAACGACGGCAATGCCGAGATCGTCCGCTACCATTATCGTCGGCGCTTCGGTATCGGCAACAAGTTTGATCCGCAACAGGCGGATGCCACCCTCGACGGCGGCGTACTCAGCGTAAAACTGCCCCGCCTGCAGGCTACTCTGCCGCAAAAAATCGAGGTGAAGGTAGCAAACTCGTAGGGGCAATCCCCGTGTCGTCCCGGACGCGCTCCGGGCAACGGCGCACCGCGCGGCTGCCGGGCCGCGCCAATATAAAACCACCGGCGATGGCAGACAGCTGACGCCATCAGCCGTTCACATACAGCCGCAGGGAAAAAGCGCCAGTAACGCCGCAACACGGTATGGCGCTTTTTTCGCGGCACAATAAAACTATTTATGGAGGTGCAACATTATGAATATGGACAACTTAACCCGCAATACCCAGCTGGCATTGCAACAGGCACAACAGACGGCAATGCAGGCCGGCCACGCAGAGATCGACCCGGAACATCTGCTGCTGGCACTGCTGGAACAGGGCGACGGCCTGGTACCGCGCCTGCTGGAGAAAATGGCGGTTGACGTTGCACCGCTGCGCACCAAACTGCATCAGCTGCTGCAACAGCGCCCGCGGGTGGAAGGCGGCGGCCAGCAACTGTACGCTTCGCAACGATTGCAGCGGGTACTCAACCGCGCCGCCAGCGAAGCCAAGGCGCTCAAGGATGAATACATCAGCGTTGAGCATCTGCTGCTGGCGCTGGTGCAGGAGGATAAAAACGACTATGCGGCGCAACTGCTCGCCGCCGCCGGTGTTGAGCATAAAAAACTGCTGCAAACCCTGGCCGATATTCGCGGCAGCCAGCACGTTACCAGCGAAGATCCCGAATCCACCTACGACGTACTGGAAAAA
>JAMOOS010000292.1 GCA_027065245.1 Desulfuromonadaceae bacterium
CGGCGTCGATCTGGTGGCGGCAGTACGCTCGGGCAAACTCGACCCGGTTATCGGCCGTGATGACGAGATCCGCCGCGTGATCCGCATCCTGTCGCGCAAGACCAAGAACAACCCGGTACTCATCGGTGAACCCGGTGTCGGCAAGACCGCCATTGTAGAGGGTCTGGCACAGCGGATTGTGCGCGGTGACGTACCCGAAGGGATGCGCGACAAAACCATTTTCGCCCTCGATTTAGGTTCCCTCATCGCCGGAGCCAAGTATCGCGGCGAGTTCGAGGAGCGGCTGAAAGCGGTACTGACCGAGCTGCGCAACAGCGAAGGGCGGATTATTCTGTTTATCGACGAGCTGCATACCATCGTCGGTGCCGGTAAAACCGAAGGCGCCATGGACGCCGGTAACATGCTCAAACCCCTGCTGGCGCGCGGCGAACTGCACTGCATCGGCGCCACCACTCTGGACGAGTACCGCAGCCATATCGAAAAGGACGCGGCACTGGAGCGGCGCTTCCAGCCGGTCATCGTCCAGCAGCCAACGGTGGAAGACAGCATCAGTATCCTGCGTGGTCTCAAGGAACGCTTTGAAGTACACCACGGCGTCAAGATTCAGGACCAGGCGCTGGTAGCTGCGGCAACGCTCAGTGACCGCTACATCTCCGAGCGTTTTCTGCCCGACAAGGCCATCGACCTGGTGGACGAAGCCTGCGCCATGATCCGTACCGAGATCGACTCCATGCCGGCGGAGCTGGATAACGCCGCCCGGCGCGTCATGCAACTGGAGATCGAAGAGGCGGCTCTGCTCAAGGAATCTGATCCGGCCAGCAAGGAACGCCTTAAAAACCTGCAGGCCGAACTGGCCGAGCAGCGCGAAATCGTCAACACCTTCAAAGCCCAGTGGGAGATAGAGAAGCAGGCGCTGCAAAAGATTCAGGACCTGCGCTCGCAGATCGAACAATTAGGCCAGGAACTGGAAAAGGCGGAGCGCAACTACGATTTGAACCGTGCCGCCGAAATTCGCCACGGCCTGCTGCCGCAACTGGAGCAGCAACTGGCTGAGCTGGAACAGGCCGACAGCAACCGTCCCGACGGCGAGCGCCTGCTGCACGAAAGCGTCGGCGCCGACGAGATCGCCGGTATCGTCGCCCGCTGGACCGGCATTCCGGTAGAACGGATGCTGGAAGGAGAGCGGGAAAAACTGCTGCGCCTTGATGACCATCTGCATCAGCGGGTAATAGGTCAGGATGAAGCGGTGCAACTGGTAAGCGACGCGGTAATCCGCGCCCGCGCCGGTATCAAGGATCCGCGCCGTCCCATGGGCTCGTTCCTGTTCCTCGGCCCCACCGGCGTCGGCAAGACCGAGCTGGCCAAGGCGTTGGCGGAGGCATTGTTCGACAGCGAAGAACACATGATCCGCATCGACATGTCGGAATACATGGAGAAGCACAGCGTCAGCCGACTGGTGGGTGCGCCGCCGGGCTACGTCGGTTACGACGAAGGCGGCCAGCTTACCGAAGCGGTACGGCGTCGCCCCTACGCAGTGGTGCTGTTCGATGAAATCGAAAAAGCGCATCCCGATGTGTTCAACATTCTGCTGCAGATCATGGACGATGGCCGCATTACCGATTCCCACGGTCGCACGGTGAATTTCAAAAACACCGTGATTATCATGACCTCCAACATCGGCGCCGAGCATCTGCTGGGCAACGACGAAGAGGGCAGCATAAGCGCCGCGACAGAAAAACTGGTAATGCAGCAACTGCGCCAGCACTTCCGCCCCGAATTCCTCAACCGGGTGGACGATACGGTGCTGTTCCATCCGCTGCGGCGCGAACATCTGGAGCAGATCATCGACCTGCAAGTGGCCGAACTGCAAAAGCGCCTGGCAGAGCGGCGTGTCAGCATCGAACTGAGCGCAGACGCAAAACGCCTGGTGTGCGAACGCGCCTACGACCCCCACTACGGGGCCAGGCCGCTCAAACGCTATCTGCAACACCAGCTCGAAACCCGTATCGGTCGCGCCATTATCAGCGGCGAAATCGGCGACGACAGCAAAATTGTCGTCGAGGTACGCGACAACGAGCTGTATCTCAACATCACCCGTTAATCGGGTACGACATTCCTCCCATTGGCCCCGCTGGCAACAGCGGGGCTTTTTTTATCATCACTTTACACTTGAACGACAGGCAGTAATCAGCGCTCGGTAAGCGCCTTGTCGCGCATTTGCAGCAGCGGTTTCAGCATATAGTCGAGGATGGTGCGTTTGCCGGTGAGGATATCCACCGTTACAGTCATGCCGGGGATGATTTTCATCGGTTTCTCGGCGCCGCCGAGGTAATTTTTATCGGTTTTTACGTAAACCAGATAATAGCTGCGGTCGCGGCGATCGGTGATGGTGTCGGCGCTGATACGGGTAATCTTGCCTTCCAGGCCGCCATATTGGGAAAAGTTGTAGGCTGAATATTTAACGATGGCTTTCTGCCCCGGCTTAAGAAAGGCGATATCGGCCGGTTTTATCTTCACCTCGGCCAGCAGATTTTCCTCACATGGCACAATCTCCACCAGATCCATCCCCGGCTTGGCTACGCCGCCGATGGTGTTGACAAATATCTGCTTGATAATCCCCTTCACCGGTGCTTTTACCAGGGTGCGCGTTACCTGATCCTTGAGGGAAGTCTGCTTCTCTTTAATCTGCAGAATCTCAGCCACTGTTTCGTTAAGTTCTTTTTGGGCACGATTGACAAAGCTCATGCGCAAGTCGTCAATTTTACTGTTCAGCTCCTTTATGGCGTCGCGAGCATTTTTTATGGCAAAGGTTTCCGACTGCAACTTGTCGTTGATGTCGATGAGTTCGCGTTTCAGCGCCAGAAAGCCGGTTTTGGACTCGATGCCGCGTTCTACCAGCGGCTCCGTCATGGCTACCTGCTCCTTGAGCAATGTCCGCTTCTTTTTAAGATTGTTGATGCGTGATGAAGAATCGGCGATATTCCCGCGCCGCTGGGCTATCTGGTGCTTGACAATGGTAATCTGGTTGTCGAGAAAATCCATGTGCGCCTGGTACAACTTGCGCGCGTTGGCCACCAGGTCGGGATGTTTGGCGGCAATATTTTCGTCAAATTCAAGTTTCCCGCCGGTTTCGGCACGCAGACGCGCCGCTTTAAGGCGCAGTTCGATAAGTTTCCAGCGGCTCTCTTCAAAACTGCTGGCAAAGCGCTGATTATCGATTTTAAGCAGTGGCTGCCCCGGCTGCACCAGATCGCCGGGATGCACCATGATATCGGCGACAATACCACCTTCCAGGTTTTGAATTACCTGCACTTTGGAGGTAGTTACCACCCGGCCCTGGCCACGGGTGATCTGATCGATTTCGGCAAACGCCGCCCACACAAGCAGCGCCAGCACACTGACAAGAATCACGTTAACCAGAATACGCGATTCGCGCCGGTTGCGCTGTACCACCGCCGCGCTGAGATTGGACATGAATTTTACATCATCCTGCATGGACATAGGCCGCCGTCCCGGTTTGGTATCATTGATGGTCTCGCAACAACAAACAAGATGGCAAAAGTGGTTGTTCAATGGTTAAGGCATACCAGTTGTATGTCAAAATGTTGAACAAGCGCTTGCGCCGCCGATGGGCAAACTGTTGCGCCGCCATCATCATTTGCTGAACCGTTGGAAAAACTCGCTTCTACTGCCGTCAAACACCAGCGCACCGCCGTCGAGAACCAGCACCCGATCCACCAGGTCGATCATGGTATTTTTGTGCGTGACCAGAAAGGTCGTTTTGTCGGCAATACGCTGTTTAAGCTGCTGCTTCACCTGCGCCTCGGTGGTGCCATCCATGGCGTTGGTAGGCTCGTCCAGCAACACCAGCGGCGCATCCTCGATAAAAGCGCGCGCGATGGCCACTCCCTGCTTTTGACCGCCGGACAGGTTGGCGCCGCGCTCATCCACCCAGGCATCGAAACCGCGCGGATGGTTGGCGATAAATCCTTCCAGAGCACCGGTGCGCGCGGCGGCCAGCAATGCTTCTCCGGCGGCATAGGGCACCTTGAAGGTGAGATTCTCGCGCAAGCTGCCTGCCATCAGGGTAAAATCCTGCGGCACATAGCTGGCGTTTTTGCGTAAAAACACCGGGCTTATCTGCGCCACATCCACACTGTCCACCAGCAGATTACCCTCCTGCGGACGGTACAAGCCTAGAATAAGTTTCAGCATGGTGCTTTTACCGGAACCGGTGCGACCGACAATAGCCACCTTTTCCCCCGCTTTGAAGGAGCAGGTTATATTTTTCAACGCCGGCTGTTCCGCTTCGGGATAGGTAAAACTTACACCGTTAAAAGTGACATCGCCGATGACGCTGGTTTTCTGGATAAAATCGTTGCCGCTGTGATGCTCCGATACCTTGTTCATTATTTCGTCGATGGACTCGTAGGCCACGCGGGTCTGTTCGTAATTGGACAGCAGCGCCACCACCTGGCCGATGGGGGCGATAGTGCGCCCGGAGAGAATTGACACGGCAATAAGACCGCCCATGGTAAGCTGATGTTCGCCAATGAGGTAAACGCCGTAGATCACCACCAGCACGCTGTTAAGCTGAATAAGCATGCCGGTAACGGTAGACAAAGACGCCGACAGCATGCGGGTTTTTATCCCCAGCTCGGCCAGCTCCGCCACGGTATTCTCCCAGCGCCACTGAAACAGCCCGGCGGCATTGAGAAACTTGATATCCTTTATCCCCGCCAGCATCTCTATCAGCAGCGAATTTTTGCGCGCGGCGGCGGAAAAACTGGCGTAAATGGCATCGAACAGCGGCTTTTTGATGAACATGGCGTAGAGGAACAGCAAGGTCATCATCACGCACGGAACCACCACCAGCGGCCCGGCCAAATAGTAGATAACCACCAGGAACAACACGGTAAACGGCAAATCCACCAGTGCCAGCGTTACCGACGAGGTAAGAAAATTCCGCACGCTGTCAAACTCGCGAAAATTAACCGCAAACGAGCCGATATTGCGCGGCGCCTGGGTCATATCGAGATCGAGAACTTTTTCGTACAGTTTGGAAATAATGATGATGTCGCTTTTTTTTGCCGCCAATTCGACAAAATAGGTGCGCAAAAACTTGAGGATGGTATCGAGCACGATCACCACTATTACGCCGATACCCAGCGCCCACAAGGTTTCGGTGGCGTTGTTGGGGATAACGCGGTTGTAGACGTTACGGGTAAACAGCGGCATCGCCAGCACAAACAGGTTGACCAGCAACGATGCCTTGAGCACGTCCATATAGATGGGACGGGATATTTTAAGCGTACTCCAGAACCAGTGACCGCCACTGCTTTTAAGTACCGGTTTATTCCGTTGATGATAATCGAAGCGGCGCGCGACAAAGAACACGTAGCCGCTGTACTGCTGACGCAGGGTGTCCAAATCCACGTCGCGCAGCGCGTCGTCATCCGGATCGCTGATAATCCGGCAGCGACCATTATCAATATCGATACTTTCGACAATGCAGCCGCTGCCGTCATTGAGTGCCAGTATCGCCGGCAGGGTAAGGGGGGATATCTCTTCCAATGGCCGCTGCTTCAAACTGGCGCTGAGACCGGCTCGCTTTGCAGCGCGGGAGAAATTATCGATGA
>JAMOOS010000293.1 GCA_027065245.1 Desulfuromonadaceae bacterium
ACGCGGGTCGGCCAAATCGACACCCGCCGCCACGCCACGCGCCATTTCATCTTCCAGCGCCGATAAAAAGGCTTTAAAATCCATGTCGAGGCGGGAAAAATCCTCGATCAGGTGCTCCTCCACCTGCCGCCGCTGCGGATTGTCCGGCAGCAGGTTGGCATAGTACAACGCGCGCGGCTGGCCACAATCACCGACACCGATGGCGGCCATCACGTCCAGACGCAACAGTGCCAGGTCGGTAAGATCGTCGCGCGACAAAGGCTCGTTCTTCAGATGAGTGTGAATGCAACGTAAACCGCGTAAACCGCTGCGGCCCAGGGCGTAGGCACTCAAATCCGGCAGGACGATCTCGCTGTCATCACCCACCATCACATATTTGACCACGCCGCCACGATCGATAAGGACACCGATCTGGCGGCGGATATCGTGCGCCAGTGCGCACATGAACTGTGCCAGCTCCGCCGATACCAGCGCCGTTGGTGCCACCTTGCGGCGATAGATCCGCTGCAGGGCGTTTAGCTGCGCCGCTTTAAGTCCGGCGGTGCGGCCTAGAACTTCCACTGCCACCGACCTTCACGCAGAAAAGGGCCCGTCAAGGCCCTCTTCAGATATATTTGCAGTTGTGCACAAAAACGCATCAGGCGGAAACAACAACATTGAAGCCGGCATCCACCAGATGAACCTCGCCGGTTACCCCGCTGCCGAGATCGGAGAGCAGGTACACGGCGGAATTGCCCACCTCGGTCTGGGTAACGGTACGGCGCAGCGGCGCGTAATCGTCCATCAACTTGATTTTAGCGCGGAAATTAGCAATGCCAGAAGCCGCCAGGGTACGGATAGGCCCGGCGGAAATAGCATTGACACGGATCCCCTTCTCACCCAGCTCAGCGGCCAGGTAACGTACCGCCGACTCCAGCGCCGCCTTGGCAACACCCATGACATTGTAGTTGGGCACAGCCCGGGTAGCACCGAGATAGGAAAGAGTTACGATGCTGCCGCCTTCATTCATCAGCGGCGCGGCACAACGGGTGATGGCCACCAGCGAATAGGCGCTGATATCCATGGCCATGGCAAACCCTTCCCGGCTGGTCTGGCTAAACGGCTGCTTCAGATCGTTACGATCGGCAAACGCCACGGCGTGAACAACAAAATCGATGCTGCCCCACTGCTGCTCCACCGCTTTGAACACCGCCTCAATTTCAGCGTCGCTGGCGACATTGCACGGCAGAATCAAACTGGCATCCAGACTTTCCGCCAATGGCCGCACCCGTTTTTCCAGCGCCTCGTTGAGATAGGTAAAGGCCAGCTCGGCTCCCTGCTCGCGCAACTGCTGGGCAATACCCCAGGCAATGCTCATCTCGTTGGCTACGCCAAAAATAATTCCCCGTTTTCCTGTCATCAAACCCATTAGCAGTCAACTCCTGTTTGTTTACGTCTTGATTGTACGTCAAGTCTGTTTATTTTTTCGGCAGATACGGTTCAAGTTCCTTGAGCAGTTTCTCCACACTGCGCCCGCCGGAAACCACTCTTCCGTCAGGGAATATCATCTGCGGCGTGGAGTGGATATTGTTCTTTCTGGCAAATTCCATAGTCTCTTCGGCAGCCTTGCTATCACACTTGTACGTACCGATTTTCTCACCATCAAAGGCCTTGTCCAGCACGGCAAGAGATTTGGAACACACGATGTTGCGCACGGTGTCTTTGTCGGTAAACATCGACATCAGTTTTACATAAAATGCTACCCGCGGTTCTTTTTTAACCACCGCATGCATGGAGTTGTGCAATCTTTTACAATGTGGGCAATGGACATCGGAAAGTACATAGACCTTGATCGGTGCATCTTTATCTCCAATAAGAAATGCCCCGTCCGTATTGATGGTAGCCGGATCCACGCGCCGCGACACATTTTTGCCATCTCGCAAGCGCAAAACTTCGCCAGCAATCAGGTACTTTTTGGAAAAGTCGATATAGACAACAAACTTCCGCCCCGATGCGGTGCCGCTTACCTCCCATAAGCCACGGATTTCTGAAAAGCGGACACTGTCGATACTGTCCACCCCGGGCGGGAGCAATTTGACCACCTCTTTTTTTGTTAAGCTATGGCAATCACTACATTTGCCCGAACCACAGCCATCACCGCCAAAAGACCAGGCACCCACTGGCAACAGACACAGGCACAACGCAACTAAAGCCTTTTTCACCATATTGACAGACCTCCGCAATAGATTTCCACTCACTACACAAACGCCGTGATACTAGCAGAAACGGCGGCAAATGGCACTGTTTTAGTACAATTTTTCACACTTACCTACCCATGACTAATCAAGCCGCACAGTCAGACAGATTTACAGCGCACATAATCTCCCTTGAGCAGGTGCAGAAACAGGGCGCTGGCGATACCGGCACTGCCATAGGTCATGCACATCACCATTATCTGATAACGCGCCGCCACCAGCGGCGATACCCCGGCGAGAATCTGGCCGGTCATCATGCCGGGGATGGAGACCAGGCCAACGGCCAGCAGCGAATTGGTGATGGGAATCATGGCGGCGTTGAAGGCGCTGTTGCGCGCCTCGACGTATGCGGCGCCGCGCGCGGTTTCCGCCTCGAGCCGGTCGATGGCCAGACTGATGCTGTTCATGCTGTTGGCAAAAATCATCCCGCCCAGGGGGATGCACACCCGCGGCAGGTACCACGGCTGCAGATTGAGCACCCCCACCACCATCAGCAGCAGAGTGGACACACCTCCGGCCAGCAGCGCCAGCAACGCCTTGCCGTACAGCGCCCGGTTGCGCTGACGCGCCGTGCGCAGAGATATCCAGCCGGCGGCGCACACCATCACTGCCAGCACCAGCACCACTATTGCGGCGCTATCAGCGGCAAAAATACCGCCAAGAACGTAGCCGACAAGCAGCAGTTGCGCCAGCATCCGCCCCACGGCAACAAACGCACCGCCGTGGCGGCGCGACCAGGCAAACAGTATCGTTATCACCAGCGCCACCGGAACAAACGCCAGCGCCAGGCGGACAAACGGGATCACATCGGGTGAGTTTGACATATATCTCCCTGCGGGCGCATAATGCGCGCCAATAGATATTTGAATTGAACACCTGTTTTACTTTTATGTGAGCATAAACGTTACCCGGTCGATCTGTCTATGCCGACGACGTTTGCGCACGTTTTTTATGCGAGGATTATCCCATGCAAGTTGAAGACAGCAACGATTGTTTTGTTTGCGGTGATGACAACCCCAACGGCATGCACGCCAGTTTTTCCATCGACTACAACAACAACAGTGCCAGCTGCGACTACACCATCCCCAGCCATTTTCAGGGCTGGCACGGTATCGCCCACGGCGGCATTCTCGCCACCCTGCTGGATGAAACCTGTGTCTATGCCTGCCGTCCCCTGGCTAAAGAGGTGGTTACCGCCGCCATCAACCTGCGCTACAAAAAACCGGTGCCGGTGGCTACACCGCTGCGCATAAGCGCCGAGGTCTGCGAGCAGAAAAAGCGCTACTTTGTCGTCAGTGCCCGCATCGAAATTGACGGTGTGGTACATACCGAGGCCGACGCCAAAGTCTTTATCTGCTAAAACGGTTGACATGATGTGTCACAAATGACACAGTGGCACTTTATCAACCAGCCACACAGGCGACAAAATCTATGGGTCCGATTAAAACAGTCAAGGAACGCTGCCGCAAGTGCTACGCCTGTGTGCGCAACTGCCCGGTAAAAGCCATAAAGGTAAAGCGTCATTACGCTGAGGTTATCCAGTCGCGCTGCATCGGCTGCGGCAAGTGCATTGCCGTATGTACGCAAAAAGCCAAGGTTATCGCCGACAGCAGCGAGGAAACCCGCCGTCTGCTGGCGACGGCGAAAAAGACTGTCGCTGTTCTCGGCTGTTCCTTCCCGGCCTTTTTTAACGATATCAGCGCCGGACAACTGGTTACCGGCCTCAAGCGCCTAGGTTTTGATGAAGTACACGAAGGCGCCAGCGGGGTAGAGCTTATCGCCGACGCCTATACCGAACAGGTTAAAAATGCCAGCGACAAGCCCCTGATCAGCACCCACTGCCCCACCATCGTCGATCTCATCGAGCGCCACTACCCGCAGATGCTAAAAAACCTGATGCCCATCGTCTCGCCCATGATCGCCATCGGTCGTTTCATCAAACAGGTAAACGGCGAGGATACCCGGGTGGTGTATATCAGCTCGTGCATAGCGGGCAAGTTTGAGATCGCCGCTGAGCAGGTGGCCGGTGCCATCGATACCGTTCTCACCTACAAGGAATTAAGCCAGATGTTTACTCAGCAACGTCTGGATCTCACCCGCTTGGGCACGACACCGTTTGACGGCCTGCCGCCGCGCAGCGGACGATTGTTCCCCATTACCGGCGGGCCGTTTCAGGTATTCGGCATCCGCGATGATTTTTTCCATCCGCACTATATCCTGGCAGAAGGGGAGGAGAATTCTCTGGAGATTATCCGCGACTTGGCCGCCGGGCGCATCAACGCGCAACTGGTGGATATCCGCTTCTGCAACGGCGGCTGTGTCGGCGGCCCGGGGCGCAACAACCGCCTGACCAATTTTGCCAAGAAAACCCTTATCCACAACTATTTTGACGACGATACCACCCGCTACAATACCCGGCCTGAGTACCTCGACGCCGACGCCGAGGTCAATCTGCGGCGCGCTTTTCGCAACAAACATCAGCGCCTCGATCTGCCCGCCGGTGACAGTATCCGCAAAATCCTGCGCCAGACCAACAAAACCAGCCAGCAGGATGAGCTGGACTGCGGCGCCTGCGGTTACGCCACCTGCCGCGAACTGGCCATCGCTGTGTATCAGGGGCTGGCCGATACCGAAATGTGCCTGCCCTACGCTCTCAAGCGGCTGGAGGAGGATCGCATTGTGCTGGCGCAAAAGTACGAGCTGGCCAAACACGCACTATCGCAAGAGTTTGGCGACATAACCATCGTCGGCAAAGACCCTCACACCATCGAGGTACTCAATCTCATTCACCAGGTTGGCCCCACCCCCACCACGGTACTTATTCGCGGTGAAAGCGGCACCGGCAAAGAGCTTACCGCCCGCGCCATCCACCAGATGAGCCAGCGTGCCGACAAAACCCTGGTAACCCTCAACTGCACCGCCTTGAGCGACAGCCTGCTGGAAAGTGAGCTGTTCGGCCACAAAAAAGGGGCTTTTACCGGCGCGCTGAGTGATAAAAAGGGGCTGTTTGAAGCCGCCAACGGCGGCACCATATTTCTCGATGAGATCGGCGACATCACCCCTAAATTACAGGCGGAACTGCTGCGCGTTCTCGACAGTGGCGAAATCCGTCCGGTGGGTGGCAACACAGTAAAACGGGTGGATGTACGTCTGATAGCCGCCACCAACAGAAATCTGGAACAAGGGGTGCGGGAAGGCTGGTTCCGCGAAGATCTGTTCTACCGCCTCAACGTCTTTTCCATCACCATGCCGCCACTGCGCAACCGGCTTGATTCACTGGAAGAATTAGTAAAACAGTTCTTGCGCAGCACCAGCAAGCGGGTCAACAAAACCATCGACAGCATCGACCGCAACGCCATCGAAGCCATGCGCCTGTATCACTGGCCCGGCAACATCCGCGAGTTGCAAAACATCATTGAGCGTGCCGCTGTTCTGACCCGCGACAACTGTATCCATCTGGAAAATCTGCCGGTGGTCTTTACCGAACTACTCGGCAAAGGGGGCGACGCCACCACCACCTTCCGCAGTGCGCGCGAACGCCAGATCAGCCTGATAGAAAAGGGGCTACTGGAGCGCTATCTTGCCGACGCCAGGGGCAATATCTCCGCCGCCGCCCGCGCCGCCGGTCTGCCACGCCGCAGCATGTACCGCCTGCTGGAACGCCACGGCCTTAGCGCCACACCATTTCGCCACAGCAAAAAAAGCAGCTAAACGGCACACACTGAGACACCCGCGACACACCCCCACAATCTACGTGCCACACATGACACACTTCTCCCCATGCAGACATTGCGACGACAATCGCAGCATTTCCTTATACAAACAATTAATTATCTGCAACTACAGCTAGTTACAAATAAAAAACAAGTGCAAAACAAAAAAGAACCACTATTGGCACACACACTGCAAAGTTCAGCAATCGATTACACATGACACGGGAGCTGACAATTTCACCCCCTTACGATCAGATGCCCTGCAGCGGCTTCAACACGATTGTAGAAATTCCTCCCCAATTTATACGCCGTGCCGGGCATCTCCCCCAGCGCGGCGTTTTTTTATCTTCTGTGCCTGACGCTACAATTCTGCTATAGTGGGCGCCACAGGCGGTAGTTATTATCTGTCCGCACCCGACGATTAACAGCAATTGGCGTTAATCTTGCGTGCCGACAACACATGTACCGCGTACACAACAGCCGCATACGACGGCAATATATTCGACCTGCACTAGGAGCCTGTCGGGCTTTACGGATTGAAGCGAAAAATCGACTGGTCGAGGACAGATTTTCGCTCGTTTGAAGGCGAATAGCCGTAGCTATTGGTCGAAAAGGAGCGGAAATATGCACCGGCCAGGCGGTTTTGCAGCCGATGCATGGAAAGTCCGACAGGCTCCTAGCTAACAGGTTAAATATAAAAACAATTTCTGGACTCCAGCGGGACAGCGACGACGGCCATAGCCGGTCAATCAGCGTTGGAGAAGCGGGTATTACGCCACACGGGCGTAACACCTATCCGTTTTTTAA
>JAMOOS010000294.1 GCA_027065245.1 Desulfuromonadaceae bacterium
GTGACTTTATTGCCGACGATGGCCGAGAACCCGCCGACGGTTTGTATACCGGTACTAACGCCGGTTGTACCTTTACCGGAGGTCTTGAATTCGGCGCTGGTCAGTATGGTTATACTGCCGTCGGGCGCCAGACAAGCAGGTTGGCTGATCCGCCGGCGATACTGGTGAATGATTCAGAATTGCGTGGGGCACTGGGGACATTGCACCCAGCCGTTTATATTCCAGCTCAACCGCGTAGTGTGACATCAGTGCCCTGCAGATAGGAGTGCCTATTTTTCGCTGCGGGTGTAGACGCCATCCCACGCCGGGCCAGGGTCGTTGTGGCGTAGTTGATCGATTCGCTCCAGGTATATGGCATAGATGCGACGCTCGGGCTGTTGTTGTTGCAGGCTTGAAAATCCGGCTTGCGCCTGTGCCCAGTTGCGGGCTTGGTATGCCCGTACAGACTCATGGTAGGTTGCCAGTTCTGCTGTGATCTCGTCTGTCGCTTCATTGTGGCGACAAATCGGTTCATAAACGTGAATCGCTTCGGTTTTTCCCTTTACCCGTACCAGATCCAGTTCGCGAAAGATATAATCAGCTTCCGCCTGTATCCTGGTTGTCTGCCCTACTACCAGATCGACACCGTAGTATTTTGTCGTTCCCTCAAAGCGTGAGCCAAGGTTAACCGCATCGCCCAGCACTGTATAGGAACGGCGGAATTCGGAACCCATGTCGCCGATGTTCATGTTGCCGGTGTTGATACCGATGCCGATGGCAATGCGTGGCAGGCCATCGGCCAGAAACTGCTCACGCAACTGCGCGGTTTCCGCCAGCATGAGCATGGCCGCCTCAATGGCGTGGCTGGCATGTTTTTCGTCCGCCAGTGGCGCACCCCAGAATGCCATAATCATATCGCCGACATATTTGTCAATGGTGCCGCCGGTTTGGAAGATGATACGGGTCATGGGGGTAAAATAGCGGTTGAGCAGATTCTTCAGCTCGGCGGCACTTAAAGATTCCGACAGAGTGGTAAAACCGCGGATATCGGCAAACAGCACCGTCATCTCCCGTGTCTCGCCGTCAAAACTGTATTGTCGGGGATTTTCGCTCATTTGCTGGACGATTTGTGGCGGCACATACTGGCCGAACATCTGTTTTAGTTGCCGGCGTGAGCGGGCTTCAAACAGAAAACCATACGCCAGGTTGGTGCCAGCCAGCAGG
>JAMOOS010000295.1 GCA_027065245.1 Desulfuromonadaceae bacterium
CAATCTCGGATTGCAGCTGGCTGACCTCGGCCTGCAGTGAGTCGCGGTCGGCTGAGCTGTTGGTATCGTTGGCTGATTGTACCGCCAGTTCACGCATGCGCTGCAGAATGTTGGTGGTTTCACTCAGCGCACCATCAGCAGTTTGCGCCAGAGAAATGGCATCGTTGGCGTTGCGTGCAGCCTGGTTCATCCCCATAATCTGCGAAGTCATGCGGTCGGAAATGCCTAAACCGGCAGCGTCGTCCTTGGCACTATTGATACGCAGTCCCGACGAAAGACGGCTCATCGCTTTGGACAGCGCCCGCTGCGATTTGCCCAGGTTGCGCCTCACATTGATCGATTCTACATTGGTGTTTATGGTAAGCCCCATATTTCTGCTCCTATATCAAAACCTATAAAACTCGACGTCAGTTACGTTACTGATATACCTGCTTCACTCCCTTCTACTCGGCCACGCCCACCGCTTTAGTTTAGAAAAAAATCCAAAAATCTGGGACGTTGTTGCTTTAATGCCTTAAGCAGCAATATTCTCAAAACACATACAGCATGCGGTGTTGCGCTCTTGCGCAAAAAGGCTGGGCACAATAGCCCTACCTGTGGTGACGATGTGATTGAAACGTGAGAAATAACAGAAAGGCACGCAACAAAGGCGTGGCGCACAAGGAGTTGCAGGGGATTGTTTTAATTGAATATCTTGAGAAGTACGCCGAGCACGCCGACAAAGGATATGGCGATGGCGACGCTGAACATGCGCAGGGTAAAGGAACGTTGTACCTGGTCGCGGTTTTCCAGGTTATCGGTGAGGCGATCGATGGAGTGAATCATTTGTTCAAAGCGTTTGTCGACCTGTTCGAAGCGGCGATTGGTTTCATCGCGCATCTCATTGAAACGACGTCCGACATCACGGCGGAACTCGCCGAGGTCTTCCTCTATCTTTATCACCCGGTGCTCTAAATGGTCAAAGCGCGCCTCGAAATACTTGGAGGTGGGAATGATATTGGCAACCAGAATATCGAGGGTTTCCTGATTTACCGGCAGTTGACCGGGAACTGTTTGTATTCTCTCTGGTTTTTGTTTTTCATCCATAACGGCACCTCCACTGCACTCACAACGGTACAATTCTGGCACAGATGGGATGGATTGTCAAAAAACCGGTACAGGTTGATGCCAACGTTCGCGCATAGTGCAAATATCGCCCC
>JAMOOS010000296.1 GCA_027065245.1 Desulfuromonadaceae bacterium
GACATTTCCTCCGGGGTTGGCCCTTCGGGGCTTTCCTCGGACGGAAATGTCCTATAACTCGCTGGAACGGCATAGCCTTTTTTAGTCACACCGGCAAAGCCGGTGGTTTACTGAACTGCTCAATTAAAATCAGGCGCATTTGCACGTCTTGCCGCAGTCGCTGCCGCCTGCCCCGAAAGGACTTTTCAGCACATGAATGACAACAGGGCGAAAAAACACCAGGGACGGGCGTACCTGCTCACCTTTATCTGCATGATCACCCTGGCTATTCTAATTTTTCTGTTGCTCAACCCACCGCAGGGGATGGCGGCACTATACCTGATTATGCCGTCGGGCATCGTCGCCATCATCCACCTTGTGCTGGGACCAGCGGCAGTGTACTTCGCGCTGAAAACAAAGAATCACTGGCGCAACAGCTGGATATATCTGTATTTTACTGCACTACTGGTATTTGTACTGATCCAGTCAGGACTGACCGGAGAGATCAGACACAGAGCTGCTGACAAGGTAGAAATTCTGCTCAATCGGGACGAAGCAACATTGTTTGCCGCAATAAAAAGCAAGGATATCGTCGCCGTCAAGCAGGTGATAGCAGCAGGTGCAAAGCTATCCTGCTGCTTTGAAAACAACCGCAAATTAAGAGGGTTTTCCCCGCTGCAATATTCCTTTTTTTGCGGAACGCCACAAATCACCCACATACTGCTTGAAGCTGGCGCAGATCCTCGTTTTTCGTGCACCGATGCCAATCGGCACAACCACGACCCCATTGTACTGGCCGCACAGGCACAGGATATGCAAGCACTTGAATTCATGTTGGAAAACAATGTGCCCTTTACACGGCCGGACGGCAGCTACGCTCTGCTGGCCCGCGCCATTGCCGGTCCCCGGTTTACCGTCGATTCATGTAATCCCCGCAACCGCTACCGGCGCAAGGTACCGCCCAGCCAGCAGACAATGCTCATGGCAAAACTGCTGCTGAAGCATGGCGCGCCATTAGAAGAATGTTTCAACGAAGCGACAGCTCTGCACTGGGCAGTGGCATCAAACGACTGTGCTTTGGTGGATCTGCTGCTCCAGGCCGGGGCAAATCCCGATGCGCCCTGCACCAAAGCCACCTGCCGGTTTTCTCCTCTGCTGACGGCAATAAAATTTCAATATCCTAAAATGGTAGAACGCCTGCTCAACAACCGACCACCGCCGGATATCAGGGGCAACGCCGGTTTTCAAGCACTTATAACAGCGGCCCGGCTCAACGACAACCACAGTGTCGATCTTATCGTCAAGGCCGGCTTCCGCCTTAAATCCAACGCCGACAACCAAAGCAACGTCTGTTACGCCGACGTGGATGCAATTTTGTACAGAGCCATAAGAAGAAATGAATATTCTGTTATTAACGCCTTACTGGCCGCCGGACTGGACATTAACAGGCCGATAAAAATCCCCGGTCTATCCCCCAGGCCAATAATATTTATGGTGGCTGACGATATGGAGAAGCTCAAGCGCGTCGTCGCCTGGGGCGGCGACGTAAATTGCGTGGACGCACATGGCAATACGGTTCTGCACTATCTAGCTGGGTGCAGGGGATGTGCCGCTCCCGTAGCAGCCATGAGCAACCTGATACAGCTCGGCGCTACTATCAACACCGTCAATGACCGTGGTGATACACCACTGCAGACAGCCATCGCCGCCGGCCACATCGACGTACAGCAATTTCTGCTGGCTCAAAGCAAACAGGCGTCCGGCACAGGTAGCGAGCAATGAAGAACCTGCTGCTGTCAAACGCGCTGAAAGCGCTGCTCATTGTGGCTGTCACCATCATTACAGCACTGATACTGTTCATTCCGCCGCGCCTGGTTTTGTTGCGCATTACTGCTGCCGACAATGCCCAACGGGACGCGATCAGAGTCTATGCCAAGGGAATGCTGTGGCCCGGCACCAGGCCGCCGTCACTGGGCAACACCTACCTATTCATTATCGCCGGTAGCGGACGTGTATTCGTGCGCGGCAGTAAATACCAGCCAGCGGAATTTGAGCTGGGTTCCACCTGCGAAGTGTTTCGCGGCACCATCCAGCACAGCAGTGTGGCAGATGTTTTATACAACATCCATATCTACCTGGCGAACAGGGATGAAACTCTGCATATGGAGATGTACGAAGGACTTATTGGCGGACAGGACCGTTCCGGCCCCGAAGTGTTGGTGGTACATCCCCGCCACCACACCATCCACACCTCTCTCAAACTGTTGCAGAGGAACTGCATTAACAAAGGGATCAATATCACCACCCTGCCCTACATCATGCTGATCGCTGATACCGCCGCAGACAGCCCAATCGGCTACAAACTTGACTTCTCCCACGCCGACGGAGGCATCCGGCCATATCTGCCACCGGATGGCTGGCCCCACGGCAATCTGTACCGACGCATTCTATACTCGCTGGATGGCGAAGCCCCAGCCAATGGGTATCAGACAATTATGCCACTGCCCCCCGATCAACAATCAACGCCATACCAGATGGGAAAAATTTTCTTCTATTGCGTCATTCACGACCACTACGGCGCCGGCGCAGTCAACCTGCCATCAGTCAACGGACAGGCCCGTGTAACACTGTGGCTCAACAGTGCCAAAGGGGACCGAACCATATACTATCCCCGCTGACATCCCAGCAGAGCAGTAGAACAGGAGACCGCATGAGCGTCAACCACCGACTACACTTTTTATTAGAATAATTCCACATGATCGTGTATGGATGTAGAGAGAGGGGGCAACCGCTGCCACCTGAGAGAGTAGCTGTTTGCCGGAATTGGAGCCATTGCCATGAAAAAAACATTTATACTCGTTGTATGGGTAGTAATAACAATAGTATCAAGCGCCGCATATTCTGCTGCTGCTCAGAAGGTATGCCTGTATTTCCCCCATATCAGTAGCGGCAGCGTCTGGGAAACAGAAATAGGCATTGTCAACAACGGGGACAGTACCATCAGCGGGACGCTGGTGGCATGCAGCGACAGCGGTGCTGCGCTGGAGAGCAAAGCGATAACTCTGGCCGCCGGAGCACGCACACAGCTGACAGTAGGCAACGATTTTACCACCCCTGCATCAGTTCGCTATCTTAAATTCATGGCGGATTCATCAGCGTTCTGCAGCGGTTATGAAAAGTTTTTCCAGAACGCTCAGCGGGTAGCGGTACCGGCACTGGCGCAAGTTAACGGGGGGGACCTCTACGTAAGTCATATAGCTGCTGATACAAACTGGTGGACCGGGCTGGCACTGCTCAACACCAATTCCAGTACCAAAACCGTCACCATAACCTTCAGCGACGGCAGCGTGGAGACTGTTACCCTGGCCGCCGGAGAGCATTGGTCAAAAACCATGCGTGGCGCATTCCCGTCACTGGATTTCAGTAAAATTGGCTCGGCAGTAATCTCCAATGCCGCTGGCATCATCGGTCTGGAATTGTTCGGTTCTACTGCCTCTAGCGGCAACCAGTATCTGAGCGGCATTCTGCTCAGCAATGCCACAGCCACTACGTTGTATTATCCCCATATTGCCAGCAACTCCTACTGGTGGACCGGCATTGTTACCTACAACCCCAACAACAGCGCTGCAACCCTTACCATCACCCCTTACGACGCCAAAGGCAACCAGCTTACCGGAACCACGGTAACAATTCCGGCGCACGGCAAATATGTTGGTACCGCCACTGGTTTGCAACTGCCCTCCGGCACAGAGTGGTTCAAGGCACAAAGTACAGCACCGGTAACCGGCTTCGAACTGTTCGGTTCTGCCACCGGCAAACTGCTCGGCGGCTATAATGTAGTAAATATCAACACCAGTTCCGGGTTTTTTCTTAAACGGGAGAATGCCGGCTGGACCGGTATAGCCTTTGTAAATATCAGCGACAAAGAGGCGGCAGTAACCCTCACAGCTATGGACAACAGCGGCTCCAGCATAGCTACGGTGACCCTCAATCTACCCGCCAATGGTAAAGAGGTAAACCTGGCGGAAAAGTTTTTCACCACCGACATCTCTCAGGCAACCAGTATCCGTTTTAACTCCAACACCGATGTGGTCGGCTTTCAGCTCAACGGTTCCAGCGACGAATTGAGCTTGGACGCCCTACCCGGACTTACCACCTTTGCGCCGGCCGCCGGCGTAAACCGTGCTCCGTATGCAGCTGCTCTGTCTCGGCAGCTTGATCTGACAATCCCCTATGTTAAACAGCAACTTATCGGCAACGACCCCGATTACGACACCCTGACATATGAGCTGATATCGCCAACCAGTGGTGAAGCCTATTCCAACGCCTATCTGAATCCAACCACCGGTATGCTCTATCTCTCCTACAAGGCCTCCGCCCCGAAACCGATCAGTCTGCAGTACCGGGTAACAGACGGCAAACTGTACAGCAGTACCGCCACAATATCCATAACCACTGGCACTACCACCAGCGACAAAGGTACCGGCAAAAAGGATGTCGATCCGCAGACATACGCTTTATTTACCAAAGCCAGTTACAATGCCGACCTACTCGGTACTCCCGGCGCCAATCCCACGGCACCGTCATCGATAGATCTTAGCGGCAATTTCCCCAAGCCTGGCAACCAGGGGCGACAAAACAGTTGCGTAGGCTGGGCAACGGCTTATGCCCTGAAATCTTATCAGGAAAAAGTTGAAGAAAACTGGGCCATTAACACCCCAAGTCATCTGTTCAGCCCGGCGTACGTTTATAATCAGATAAACGGCGGTCAGGATCGCGGCTCACTCATCAGTGATGCGCTGGATCTGGCGGTAAAACAGGGGATTGCCACCTTCAGCACCGCACCATACAACGACAGAGATTACCTCACTCAGCCATCAGGCGCAGCTCGCACCGAGGCATCAATCTACAAAGCCGCCAGTTGGAAAACTATCAGTGACACCTCGCAGATAAAAGCGGCACTGGCTAACCGCCAGCCGGTGGTAGGCGGCATGATAACCTACGATTCATTCATGTCGCTGCGCGGCACCAATTCTGTGTATAACACTGCCGGTGGCGCCAACCGCGGTGGCCATGCCATAACCATCGTCGGCTACGATGACAACAGGTATGGCGGTGCCTTCAAGGTTATCAACTCCTGGTCAGAAGCCTGGGGCGACAATGGTTTCTTCTGGCTGCCTTACAGCTTTGCTCCGCAAGTGCTGCGCGAAGCTTATGTGCTGGTGGACGGCAAAAACAGCGCTACCCCGACCAATGATGAACACACCGAACCAACACCGGACACCAGCACTTTGCCAAATCTGCAGGTGAGCACTTGGGCCACATCCTATGATCCGCGTCCGCGTGGCGTCGGCCTGCTCACCTATACCATTGCCAACACCGGTTCCGGTACAGCAAAACAGGGGGCAAACATCAATCTTATGCTGTCTAAAGACAGCACCATCACCAGTTCCGACTACTATGTGGTGTACGAGACCATTACGTTCGACCTGAAACCGGGAACAACAGCCTATCGCGACAGCAATAACCCCATCGCCTTCCAGTTCCCCGACACCTTGCAGCCGGGCAACTACTATCTGGCCATATGGGTTGACGATATGAACGTAGTCGCCGAGTCAAATGAAGGGGATAATATCGCCTTTGGCGACCACACCCTGCAGATCGAGAACACCCTGCCGGATCTGAGCGTAAACACCTGGTACGCCACCTGGGACAACTATGGCAACGGCCTGCTCACCTATAAGGTGGTCAACAGCGGTGCATCGGCAACTTCCGGCACAAACTGGGGCATCAATCTGATTCTCGACCCTGATCAATACGCCGGCAACGGCAATGAACAATACCTGTTCATAGAAAAAACCCAATATCTGTTGCAACCGGGCAATTACATCTATCGCGACGAAACAGTGCCGGCGCAGTTCAGCCTGTACAAAGATTACGCCGGCAATCCAATTCCGGCAGGAACCTACTATATGGCGCTGTGGGTCGACCGCCTCAATGCCGAGAACGAAAGCAACGAGATTAACAACATCTCTTACAGTTGGAACACGGTCAGTATCGGCGCGGCAATGAGCAGCAGCAAGGCATCGTCCGGTAACGGCAGCACCACCAGCGCCACCCGCAGGGTTAGAGTTACCACTTCCGGCAAGGCATATAACGGCAAGGTTCTGCCACCGGCCAATGTCCAGATGCGCCGGGTAGAAATCATGCGCAACGACGATGGCGGTATCAGTATGAAGTTCCTCGACAAAACGCAGACACAACCGCGTACCGGCACGGCAACACCACTACCGCGCAAAACGATGAAGTCACGTACCCAACTGGTGTTCCCCATTGTCAAACAAACCCCCATGCCGGCTGCGGAGAGCTGTAATGAATAAACGGTACCTACTGCACGCGCTGGTGGTACTAACGCTATGCTGCGTCGCCACCAGCGCCTGCTCCGGCAGCGAAAAAAAGAACAATAAGGACACTATCACGCTGGCCAATCCGGCCAGCGTGAAATGCCTCAAAGACGGCTACAAGTTAAAAACGATGACGATTAACGGCGTACCTGGCAGTTCTGTGTGCTTCAACCCGCGCACCGGCAAACAATGTGAAATATGGCAATACTTTCGCGGTGAGTGCAATCTGCAGTAAACTGACAATTTTGGATACGCTGTCCCTCTCGACAAAACACCAGAGTTAACATATAGTG
>JAMOOS010000297.1 GCA_027065245.1 Desulfuromonadaceae bacterium
AAAACACAGCCAGCTGGGCCGTTATTTCTCCAAGTACGGTATCTCTGCCACCATGAGCCTCCCCATCACAGGCGAGGTGTCCGCGCATGTGGGTCCGGATCTGCGGGGCGTACTGCTGGGCCTGGTGGAGGTCTACCAGCGTCAGGAGCGTTGGCAGGACGCGATTGCATGTCTGGAAAGACTGCGGCGGCTTGAACCAAACGACGTGGTGGTAAAGTTGTCTCTTGTGGAGCTGTTGCTGGATGCTCATCCGGGCGATAAAAACATCTGCCAGAAGGTTGTGCGGTTGGTTGAGGGCATTGAGAACGAGACGCCTATCCATGCGGCTTTGATGCTTTACAAGGCTAAAGCCCTTCGACACCTCGGTCTGGCAATCGCGGCCAGGGACACATTAACAGCCGCCCTGCGCCGTAAGAAAGGCCGGTCCGGGGATCTGCTTCGTGCGCTCAGGTATGAGCGTGCCCTGGTCTACGAGGATTTGGGACAGAAGTCTCGTGCCCGTGCCGAGTTCGAGAAACTTTATGCAGAGGCCCCGGATTTTGAGGATGTTGAGAAACGCTTGGGTCTGTAAGGAGTACTAATGGCATCGACGACACAAATCTGCCACAAGGTTCTTGATATCGGTATGCTATCCCGCGCCCAAGGGTGCCTGCTCGGCCAGCTTGCAGGGGATGCACTCGGCAGCTTAGTGGAATTTCAGACACCGGAGCAGATTAGACAAAGGTATCCCAATGGTGTCCGGGAACTGGTTGATGGTGGCACCTGGAATACCATTGCCGGCCAGCCGACAGATGATTCCGAGATGGCGTTGCTGCTGGCCCGTATGCTGGTGGACCAGGGGAAATACGACCTGGAGGAGGCCCGGAAGGCCTATGTCTACTGGCTTGATTCCGGCCCTTTTGACTGCGGTATGACTGTCTCAAGTGGGCTTCGCGGTCGACCCAACCCTGACAGCCAGGCCAATGGTGCCATGATGCGGATCAGTCCCTTGGGTATTTTTGGAACGAACCATGATCTGCAGCAGGTTGCCAAGTGGGCAAAACAGGATGCCTCGCTGACCCATCCCCATCCGGTCTGCCTGCAGGCCAACGCACTGTTCGCGATGGCGATTGCCCATGCCATTCGGACCGGAATTGGGGCCCATGATCTTTTCGAACAGATTGTGCTCTGGGCCAACGAGATG
>JAMOOS010000298.1 GCA_027065245.1 Desulfuromonadaceae bacterium
GATATCATTGTCTGCCTCTATCTGGCTACCATCGTTGAACACCAACTTACCAGCAGCCACAGAAATCTCCACCAGATCGGTGCTGCTCAAACCATCATAATACACCGCCTCGGGATGATCATTGCCATCACTATAGCTGTCGGCTGATCCCGGCAAAAACTTCACCAAGGTCATGTCGTCCTCAATGATGGTGGTAGTCATGGCGCTGGCGTCAACGATAAAATCATCAGCCACAGGCTGCACCTCTACATGAACATTGCCGCTACTGCCGGTTCTAGTACTGTGATTAAAGGTATCGGCAGTTTCAGTTGCCACCGCTTCAATGGTAAAATTAAAATCTCCGCTAAAATCGGCGGGCGGTGTTATCTCCACCTTGCTCAAAGCATCAGCAACAGTCATACCATCGGGAACGCTAAATGTGTATGTGGTAGCTCCAACTTTACTGACCGCCAATGCACTACTATCAAGTGATACGATACTGGCCTCGGCGGGTAGGTCTCTGACCACAAACGAAAGCACTTCCGCACCGTTGTCTGAGTCTTGAAGCTTGGTATTGGAACCATCTACAATGTTGTCGAGAGTAAACGCAGTATCCTCCGACGGGGTTAGTGTTGACGACACAAACACCAGAGCAGGTTCCTGAGCTGTATGGGAATCACTGCTACCGCTACCACCGGCGGTATCGTCTACATCAAAAGTGGTGGAAGCAATTTCCGTGTTGTTCTCCACCGCGTAGGCTTTGACAGTAAAGTTTGAGCTGGAGCCGTCTGGCACCACAACCTGCAGCCCAGCCAGATCGCCTGGCTCCAGTTGCCATTGATTGTCGGCAATCTGCCGACCGTGGTTAAATGCATAACCAGCCGCTGGCGCTTCAATGGTTATATAATGGTTCTCACTGCCGTCGCTGTCAGGATAGGTGACATTGATACTCACATCATGTGCATTACCAACTCCATCGGTGCCGGAAGCGGTAATTGTCGGCATATCGGCAACGCCCTCAAGGGTAACAGTAATGCTATCTGTAAAATCCTGGGTCACTGTATTGCTGTTGCCGTTCTCGTTGCCGTCGGTAACGGTTACGCTGACGTTATTGATGGTAAATGTACCAGCCACGTTCTCCAAGGTGGGGCCAACGACGCCGACAGCGGTTTTATCAACGTAATTACTTAGATCGTAAGTTGT
>JAMOOS010000299.1 GCA_027065245.1 Desulfuromonadaceae bacterium
TTTCTATCTTCACCTCCAACATTTCCTCCTCCACACCGTCGTGACTTATCCGCGCCAGCGGGCGCATGGAGGTGAGGTTGTCGCGGCCAACAATGGTTATCACCTGATTTTCGATAAAAGGAAACAGAGCAAAGTTTTCACCGCCGCTGGCTACGCCAGCGCCACGCAAGGCAACCATCCGGCGCCGCTGCTGCTGACACTGCTGCTGCAATTCGCGCACCTGGTGCAACTGGCGGCGCCGCGATGCTATCTGGGCATCAAGGTGCGCCATGGCCTGCTGATACGGGCTGATCGCAAGCAAATACACGGCGGTAAAGATACACACCAGCGCCCCCGCCGCCAGCATAAGTCGTTCGCGCTGTGAAAGTTTAGCGAGCATCATCACCCTCCCCCGCTCCGGCCATGGTTATCTTGATGGTAAAATTAACGCGATGGCCGCTGACGGACATATTGGCGTCGGCGATGCGCACCTTGCCGAATTCAGGCACCTTACCCAGTTCTCCGGCCATCCGGTTTACACTGTCGAAGGAGTCGGTTTCGCCGCTGATGACCACCGCCCTGGCACTGTAATTGAACCGCTTCACCACCAACGGAATCTCGGCGGGTATATGCGCCGAAACCGCCCGCAGCACCGCCAATGCCGAGGTGTTGCGGTCAAGCCCCAGTAAATGGCCGGTGGAACGCATCTGCTCCAGCGCTGCCGCCATCTGCCGCGGCGCGTCGACAATCACCGGTTCATCGGGAAACGTCTGGCGAAATATCTGGTTTATCTCGCTGCGATAGCGCTGCGCCAGTTCCGCCTTGCGCGTGTAGTTGCGCCAGGCGCCACCGACAACAAGCAATAGCGCCAGCACCAACATGGCGGCACCAATATAAAAATGACGGCGCAAGAACGCCCACTCGCTCTTGAGACGGAACACACCGCTGCGCAGGTTTATCGAGGCGTTATGCGCCGCCAGTGCCGCACAGCACACCGGCATATCAGCGGCAGGCACAGGAGCGCCGTCGCAGATAAACGGCGGCCGGTACGCAGTAAAGCCGTGTTCGACCAGTTTCTGCTCCACAGCGGCGCTGATATCCCCGCCGCACAGACACACGGAACAGTCAACGCCGTCGGCGCGCGCCAGCAGCAAGGCGGCACGGCAGATACGCCGACACAACGCCTCCTCGTCGTCATCGTG
>JAMOOS010000300.1 GCA_027065245.1 Desulfuromonadaceae bacterium
CGGTTCGACTCTGAGTGAAGGTATTGTGGCGGTTTTCATGGCTGCCTCCGTGTGTTGCAATTGTAATGCATTGTAGCAGGTGGTGTTGTGCAGGACAATGCATAACTGTTACGCAGACAATTTATGTCAAACAGTGATTATCAGGAGGAATACTAGTTGATGGAGGATAACGGTTCATCTGTGCCGCAGCGGGTGCCGCTGTGGGTGTATACGTTTCTAATTTTGCCGCCGCTGTTCTGGGCGGGTAATTCGGTGCTGGCGCGTGGGGTGGCTCAGTTGATTCCACCGGTTACCATGTCGTTTTGGCGCTGGTTTCTGGCGTTGATGATCCTGCTGCCGTTTACCTGGCGTCAGACCCTGCGCGACTGGCCGCTGATTCGCCGTCACTGGGTTATCATCACCTTGCTGGGTATTTTCGGTATCGCTTCGTTTAATACCCTGCTGTATACCGCCGCCCATACTACCACTGCCATAAATATCGCTCTTATGCAGTCGGTAATGCCGGTGGTTATTGTCCTGATAAGTTTTGTTATCTACCGCGAGCGCATTAGTCGCTGGCAGTTGTGTGCCATCGCTCTGTGTACCATCGGCGCCGGTTATATCGTTATCCGCGGCGACTGGCAGCGGCTGGTGCATCTGCGCCTGGTCAGCGGCGATATGCTGATGCTGCTGGCGGTGGTGTTGTATGCCCTGTATTCGGTGCTGCTGCGCCAGCGCCCCGCTATTCATCAACTCAGTTTTCTTACCGCGTCGTTTACCGTGGGGGTGGTGTTGCTGCTGCCACTGTATTTATGGGAGATGGGGCATGTGCCGCCGCTGGAGCTTACCCGCCCCATCGTTATCAGTCTGGCCTACCTGGCACTGCTGCCATCCATCGCCTCGTACCTGTTCTGGAATCGCGGCGTACACGAAATCGGTGCCAACCGCGCCGGGTTATTCATCAACCTTATTCCGCTGTTTGCCTCGGTGTTGGCGGTGTTGTTTCTGGGCGAGCGTTTCAGTGCCTACCACGTTGTCGGCATCGCTTTTATCGCCAGCGGTCTGTTGTGGTTTAACCTGCTGGCGCAGCGCTGTGGCGCGGCAGAGAAAAAGTGACGGCAAATACACCGGGCTGTACCAGTGTCGGCCAGCCCGGTGTATTGCTAGGAGCCTGTCGGGCTATTCCGGGTGTATGCGGCTGATTTTGGAGCCTTGCAGACTTATCCCTGCCATCAGGCCGTTCTGGTCAAAGAAAAATCCGTAGACATCAGCGTGGGCGGTGGTTGTGGTCAGGTTTTTGGAAATCCCTTCGTTGATAATAACCACGGTGGGACCGACACCGATTTCCCAGCCGGCACTTTTGTTAAGGTACTCCAGCGCCTCGTCGGTCATCAAAAACAGCGCATAGCCAAATGATTGCACTCCGGCCTGCAGGCCGTATGAAGCCGCCACCGTATTGTAGTAGCCGAGCGTGCGATCGTTACTCAGCAGGGCGCCTTCGCCGTAGTGACCGCCGAAAAACAGGGCGCCTTTGACGATGTTGGGGAATACCATGATTCCCTTGGCGTCAGGGCGCAGGCTGCGGGCGGCGGGAGAACGAGCCAGAAGGTCGTTCAGCGCAATGGCCACTTTTTTGTCGATTTCCGCTTTGGTAGAGGCGGCCGCAGTGCTGACAGCAAAACAGAATGACAGTCCAATCAACGTAACCAGTAACAATATCCAGATGTTTTTTGCTTTTGCATTCATGGTGTCGCTTGCTCCTTGGCAATAGGATCGGGTTTGTGGTTTAAGTCGCAGAACTTATGTCGGTGCAGCAGCAGTGACGTTCCTATCGCGCAGCCGATGTTGCCGGCCACCACCGGACATTTAGCTTTCAGCAGAAAATAGATATTGGCATCGTGATCGCTTAAAGTCTCATAGTTTCCCTGCCCTTTGGCGATGATGAGATCGGCGGCGGCAAAACAGCGGCAAAACTCGGCGCTGCATTGTTCCAGAATAGTGCCGGGAGCATCGTTGCCGTTGTCGATGAGGGTTGCCAGCTTGTCGATGCCCGCCTCTACCGCGTCGGCGCGCAGGGCGTCGTTGATGATGGCGGCGCCGCGCACGGCAAAGGTTACCCGTCCCGGCGGCAGCAGGCGCAGCAGCAGAGTGTCCAGCACCACCTCACCGGCGTTATCCCCCAAATAGAGGATGGACTGTGCCTGTTGTATCGCTGTGGCAAAGGCGTCTATATCGCCGTGCAGCGGCTGCTCCAGTGCCTGGCCGATGGCGTCCAGCGCCTGTTGCTCGGTCAGCTCATGGTATACGCCCATGTCGATACTGTTGCCGGCAATGGCCAGTTTTACCGCCGCCAGCAGCGGATTCGCCGCGCTTGCCACCTGCTGTCGCAGTTGCGGCAGCAACGCCAGCGCCAGTTGCTGATAGCGACGTTTTTGCGCCGCGTACGGATCGGCCACGTTACATAGGCGGCGGATCAGGCGATGAATTTCCCGCGCCATGGCTGGCGGT
The DNA here is from genome assembly GCA_027065245.1 of Desulfuromonadaceae bacterium. Taxonomy (GTDB): domain Bacteria; phylum Desulfobacterota; class Desulfuromonadia; order Desulfuromonadales; family Desulfuromonadaceae; genus Desulfuromonas. The sequence goes on from JAMOOS010000300.1 coordinate 2,488, forward strand.
GACAGATGATAGTCCAGTTGCTCAAGCTGCTGCTCCACCGCTGCCATCACCGCTGCTGTTGTCGCTTCATCTACCTGCATCATCGCCAGTTGACTATGGGCCTGACGGCGAAAACAGGGCAAGCATTCTTCATAGGTGCGCATGATCTTTCTGCCTTTGTTATCCCGCCGTAGCGACGCAAACCAGACAAACGTGGTGCTGACTGAGTCGGGCTACTTGTTGCGGCGGTTGTTTACTAATAATCCTTGCTCCACACTCTTCTGGTGCCGTTCGGCGTTAACGCTGCAATGGCATATGTTGTGGCAGATTTTTACAGTTAAATCAATGCGCCGAAGTGTGTTTGGTGAGCAAACGAGTGCAATTTTTTCTTTCAAGACCTTTGTCTGCCATGGTTTTGAACCGCTGGCGTTGGCAGCGCTTTGCCGACGCCACCAGTATAGCACAAAAGGGCAAAACCGCCCCCAAATGCTTTGTTGCGTCGTTTTGCCGCGCCGGATTTATGGGGGCCGACGCCAATAATATATACTATTCTTGACTGCTATTCCGTAATAGTTTATCTTTTTACGGTGTTGTTGTCCGTTTTGGTTGATAATGAGGGGTGGTTATGTATAAAAACAGGACTATTTATCCAACCCTGGCGCAGCAGAGAGATAATCGCAAAATAACGATTTTGATCGGGCCGCGTCAGGTTGGTAAAACTACCTTGATGCGCCGTCTTTGTGAGCAGTTCAGTGCTGAGCACTCCTGTCTCATGCTTGATCTGGATATTTATACCCACTATGAACAGGTCAGCAGTTACGAAAACCTTGTTAACACCTTGAAACTAAATGGTTACCGGCCTGATCAAAAAGAATCGTTTATCCTTTTTCTGGATGAATTTCAAAGATATGCTGACATCAGTAGTGTTCTCAAGGCGGTGCATGATCACCATCCCAATATAAAGATTTATGCGTCCGGCTCCTCAACTCTTGCCATCAATGAAAAGATCCAGGAAAGTCTGGCTGGACGTAAACGGATAGTGCGCATCTATCCGTTAAGCTTCGGTGAATATCTGCATTTTAGAGGACTGGATAATCTGTGTGAAAAATTGCTCAATCTGGCAACAGTAAAATCTGACCGGCTGGACTGCTTACTGCCTGACGTGTATGAAGAATTTTATCGTTTTCTGCTTTATGGCGGCTATCCAGAAGTGGCGCAGGTTAAAACGCAGGAAGCAGCGGAGGTACTGGCATCAATTTTCGATCTTTACGTCAAAAAAGATCTGGTCGATTTTCTCAAAGTTGAGCGCATCAAACATGCTAAAACACTGATCCGCTATCTGGCTGTCAACCATGGCCAGGAGACCAGTTACAGCAAACTGGCACAGGTGGCGGCGATCGATGAAAAAACAGCTAAAAACTATGTTGAGATCCTTTCTGAGACATTTATCGTAACCATTCATCCGCCATGGTTTACCAATCGTAACAAGGAACTGGTGAAAACGCCCAAGATATATTTTCTTGATAACGGGGTGCGCAATTTCTTTATCAACAATTTCAATGCGCATGATATGCGTCATGATAGCCCGTATCTATTTGAAGGATATGTTATCTCAGAGCTTATTAAATCGGGTGTGGACAACCATCAAATCAAGTTCTGGCGCACCAAAAATCGCCAGGAAGTCGATCTGGTTCTCGATGTTGGAGGCAAGCAGGTACCAGTTGAAATCAAATACAAGAACCACCTGAAGCCATCTGACTACAAGGGATTGAAAAGCTACCGGAAGGCTTATCCCGATTGCTTTCAACCATTTATGGTCAATCTGGCCAGCAATATGACGTCCAATGGTATTCGCCACCTGTCACCGTTTGATGTCGGATCGTTGTTGCTGCAGTGACAGGTTGGCGGAGATTTGGATATCCTTTAGTCGTTCTGTTTATTCTCTGTATTTGCCCGCCTGTTCCGCCGCTTTTCTGCCACCAGCGTCATCACCTGTGCCACCAGCGAACCGAACAAAAAGGCGAACACCAACGCTAAAGCGGCGGCGCGTTGCCACGAGTTGTGGCCGATGGCAGCGGCAAATATAACCACGGCGGCCGGGATGGCGGCGGCGAAGAACAGTTTGAAAAATCCTGCCATGGTCAGTCCTTGTCTATTTCCGGGATTTTGGGGATCTCCACCGTTACCGGCTGTTCCTCATCTGCCGCGCCGGGGCTGCTTTCACTCTGCTTGCCGCCGAACAGGCGACTAATGGCGCGGAACACTTTTTTGATGCCGCGCCATATTTTTGGCAGCAGCCAGACCATAAAGATGATGAATATCACCAGTGCCGCCAGAAACAGCGCCGGATGATGTAACGCTGCCCACATACCGCCGATTACCGCCAGGTCCTCGCTGATGGAGGCGGCCCAGTTGCTGAACGGCTCTGGCGAAGCATTGATAACCACTCGCGAGCCGGCTTTGGTGGCGTGGGTGGCGGCACTTAACGAGCCGCCCACCAGAGCCGCCGCCAGACTGACCGCTGGATCGACATTGCCGGTGGCGGCAGCCGCCAGCGCCGCACCGGCAGGGATGCGGATGAAGGTGTGGATGGTGTCCCAGCCGGTATCTACGCCGGGGAACTTGTCGGCAAAAAATTCCACCACATACATCAGGGCGCTGGCGCCGATTACCAGCGGGTTCTGGACTATCTGTAACTGTTCCGGTAGTGGCATGGTGCCGGAATTGCCCATCAGCCCCAGTACCAGAATGGTAGCATACAGATTGATGCCGCTGGCCCAGGCGGTGCCCATGCTCAGGGCGATGGTGGATGTTACCTGCTGTAGTTGGTCCATAACGATCTATCCTTTTGGTTCAGGTGGTTGCTGTTGGTGCTGCACCGGTTTTGCCCGCGGCGCGCGCGGTGGCGGCTTGCGCCACAGCCCGCCGCTGCTGAAACATTCCCAGCCCCACTGCAGCCATTTCAGCAGTGCCAGTGCCAGCCACAGCGCCCACAGCAGCATCAACAGCCGGTATATATACATGGGTACCGATATGACTTGCGCAGCGGGGATGAAGCCAGCGCAGCGATCCTGATACCAGTGCAGATGCCAGGTTGACGAATGATTGCCGCTGATCTGCATCTGCGGCAGCCCCAGCAGCCCCTGCTGGATACCGAACACTATGGCGCCCAGCGCCAGCACGCTGAGCAGCACCAGTGCCATCTGGGTAAAGTTAAAGCGCCATACGCCGGTCAGACCGGCCTGATGTTTACGGCGCAGACCGAGGAGAATCAGCCAGGCCGCCACCGGCACCAGCGCCGGCAGACTGGCCTGGCTTAAACCGGCGAACAGCAGCAGCCAATGCCACCAGACAAGTGGCGTATCGGCGTAGCGTCCCAGCAGCACGGCGATAACAGCTATCACCAGCAGCACGCCCCAGAACAACACCGCCGGTCCCATGACCGGGCCGCGGGTGAACAGGATCCAGCGCTCGCGCGGCATGTTCACATTGATGCGGCAGTTTACACTGTTGCCGCCCAGATGGACGGCAGGGGTGGCGGTGACCATGCCGATATGTTGCGGCTGCTGCCATTCCAGTTCGATGTGCTGTGCCCCGGGAGCCAGTGGCACGGTGAGCAGCAGTTGTTTGAGTTTTACCGGCTGTTTTTGGCCGTTGATGGCAACGCGGCGCAGTTTTGCCCCAGGTGGCAGAGTGATGACGTGTTCGCCGCCGTGGCTGCTGCGTACCAGCATGTCAAGGGTAACTCGACAGCTGCGTTTGCCCGGCGTTACGCTGATGTTGCTGTTGTCGATGGTTACCGTCTGACCGGCGGCACCGCCAGGGCGGGTGATGTCGAGGGTCAACTTTTCTCCTGGCCACGGTTGCCACTGGGGCAGCCAGCGGCCATGCTGGTAGTAGTTTATCACCGGCAGGCCGTGGCCGCTTACGCGCCACATGGGGCTGGCGGCTACCTGCCAGATTTCGCGTAACTTCTCGCCGGTGGCGGCCAGCAGTTCGATTTGACCGGTTTTTTCCAGGCTGGAGTGCCAGCTGAAACTGTTGCTGCCGCTGGGCATGCTTACCAGCACTTTATGATCTTTTACCACCGTGTTGGCGCTGGTAACCCGTTCGCTCGGCAACAATGCCACCTTGACCAGCAGGGCGCTGTTGTTCTGG
>JAMOOS010000301.1 GCA_027065245.1 Desulfuromonadaceae bacterium
TGCGAAAAAAAAAAAAAAAAAGCTAGAGGAAGGGCGATGGCGGGCCTAGGATGCGCGCACCATGAACATAGACAGAGTCGTATGGCTCTAGGTACTTCTGTAGGCAGCTGCCGACACACTCAAGCACAAGGCGTCTGAGACATGCAGCGCCACGCTTACGCTGCACCACCTCCTCCATCCTATACCATGACGCGGTATCGCGATTGTCGGACACCACTATCAGCTCGTAGGGATAGCCCCGCTTCTCCAGCTGCTCAATCACGAATATGATGGCATCGTTCAACGGAGTTCTCGTGCTGAAGCGTAGACCCACGTCCTCCGGCCTTGGCCTCTTCCTAAGGCGATGTATACCGAGCCTCGAGAATGCACAACCAAGGTCGTATATCACCGCATTGTGGTAGGTGTGGGTGCACTCGTCTGGCACGTTGTCAGTCCTACGCGCCTTGAAAGCCAGCAAAATGAAACTGGCTTTCCGGACGGTGTTAAAAACAACGTCCCAGGCAACATCCCAGGCTGGCTCCATGGAACCACTAGCGTCCAAGAGCACAACCCGTAGCATAGTCTTCACCTCCGCTCCTTGAGCGCTTCTAGCACCTTCTGGGCCGCAGCGTTTACTGCAGCTTCCACAATCCTTGCAACGCTGGCAGCAAGTTTCTCGTCCGCCACTAGCACAGTCAGCTCTTCTCTCGCCACCTGTGCTGCTATCTTCTCGCGCTGCTTCTGCGCATATAGCGACGCTAGACGCTCGGCCACGAGCCTCAGAGCCTCTTCGACCTTGCTAGCGTCTACGGGTACGCTGAAGCCTGGTGTCGGCCTTATCCACTCGTCCTTGGTTAGCTTCCGCTCCTTAAGCTCCTTGACTATGGGCTCCTTAGCCTCGCTGAGAAGCTTGCTAACCTCGGCAGTAACCTTGCTGCCAAGGAAGGCATTAGCGAAGGCCATGACAACCACGTACTCCTGCACCCTTGGCACCGGCGCTGCTACAACGACTATCGGTACGTCTAGCGCAGCCTCTAGGAGCGCCGCATACTTTGCACCCTGGCCTAGCGGTGCAAGCTTCTTGTAGACAGCAACAGCGTCGCCTACTATCTCTGCGTCTCTTGCAACCTCTTTTGGCTCGGGAGTTGGGAACTTTTGAAGAGCTTCGCTAGCAACCTCGCTGAGAGGCTTCTTAGCCAGATAGGCTACGACAGATGCCATGTTGCCTACGAGTGCAGCGTCGGTCTCTGCATTTGGCTTCTGCGGGGACTTGACCATAGCATCGATAGCGGCGACTACGTGATAGTTCTGCCTGATTTGCTCCAGCGTGGGCACCTCGAAGCCTAGGGCAGCCGCGACTTGCTGGGCCACCGGTAGTGCAGCCAAGTCTACATCGGCAACCAGCCCTAGAACGGCAAGGTCGAAGATGTGGCGGGCGTCTGCGTCCCTGCCGGCAATGACAACCGACATCAGCGCCGGCAGATATGTGCTGAAGGCATCGGCATAGATGCGGAAGTCTACGCGTGGTATCTGCTTGCCCGCGAAGTGCTTGAGCACCTCGATGTGGTGGTCGATATAGACAACCCTAGCCTTCTTGGCCAACTCGGCCAGAGCAGTAACCGTTTCCTGCTCTGCTCCAATCTTCAGCGGGACGTCAGCGAAGTACACTGTGTGTTGCTCAGTCACGTTGCCTGCTAGCTGGCGTAGCAGCGCTGGCAGGTCGCCTCTGGCTGTGGTCGCTGGACCCTTCGGGTCGAAGTGGCTGACGACAGCAATGTTCTCCTCACCCATCGGCTCAACGGCTTTGTACAGTGCAGCACCGAGGCTAACACCGTGCAGGTCGGTATCGGATACGATTACGACCGGGCGCGTTTTGACCGGGGTTAGGTCTAGGCCGCCCATCCGACCACCCCCGCGCGTCTTCGTGTCGTTACGTTGCACTCGCGGATATAAAAGTGATTCGGCTCCTCCTGGCTGTTGTGTCGAATAGAAAGGTATTGTAAAAGCTTAGATGGGCGACTGAAAAGTAGGTCTAGGTCGATGGAAAAGAGAATTAGGCATTGCGGTAGACGGTGCAGCAGCCGCACCTAGCTAGCCTAGCAACCTCCGGCACGTTCCTAACCTGTTGCACCAACTCACGGGCGAAGTAGAACACGAAGTAGAACGGCCATAGCAGCTTGATTTTGAAGCCGGCGAATATCCGAGCCCACGCAGCGGCCTCCCTAAGTGCCTTTGCAACTGCCTTAACTCCAGTCCAGTACTCGATGCTACACTCCCTAGCGCCATATGGATTGACCCACGACTCATAGATGACGAACATGGGCGGTTTGATTTTGAACGCGACAACCCTGCTCATCCGCTCCACCCCCGCCTCAGTCAAGGTGTTACCGTTGCGTTACCGGGTATAAGAGTGTACCGGGCTGGTGCTACGTGGGTATTCCATGGGTATAAGGCATCATATATAGTGTATAGGAGTGCGTTACGCCTTGTTACGCCTTGCACCAGTCCTCGGTGTTGCACAGTGCCTTGTGCGTTGGCAGCTCCTGGGGCTCTGGCACTTTCCCAGTCTCGGCTATCTCGCGGAGCTGTTGTGGGGTGAGGAGGCGGCAGCGTGCTGGTGGCGGGGCGCAGGCTATGGCTAGTGGCGTGGCTCCGGCCTGCTCCGCGACCCGCTCCAGCTCCTCCAGCTTCTCGAGGAGCGCTTTGACTGCCTGGCTCCAGCTCTGGCGGAACCTAACCTCGATGATGAGGGCGCAGGCGTGGCCGTCTCCGGCTGGGCGCAGGGCGATGATGTCGGCTGGGCGAGAGCGGGGGAGCCTGGACGCGAACCAGCCGCAGCCGCGTAGGGTCTGCAGGATGCGCAGCTCATGGAGGAAGCCGCGGCGGTAGGGTGTTGGGCCGCGGCGGGGGCGTGGCATCTGCGTCCCCAGCTGGGGGCTCGTGGCGGGGGCTGTTGCAAAACGGTTGCGTGGCCGCAGCTGGGGCTCAGAATGGGCCGGCCCGGTCACAGCCCGGCGTGGGCTCCCACGGCCGCGGCCGGTCCACGCATCACCGCCCGGAGCGCCTAGCCAGCTCCTCCTCTATCATCGCTAGCCACTCCTCATCCGCTGCTCCGCGATTTCCCATGGCTTCCTGCCGATGAACATGCGGAGCGTGAGCTGCCTCACGCTACCACCCCCAGCCTGCGGAGGACGCGCTCCGGCAGCCTCTGCAATGCTACGTCTGCATCTGCGATTGGCACGCCGTTTGCGACCAGGTGGGCGACCGCGAGGGCGAAGGCCAATTCGCGTTGCCCAGCGTCCTTGACGCTAGCGACGATGCCGAGCTTCTTCGCGAGGCTGTTGACGGGGCGCGTCCAGCTGGTCGTGTCGAAGCTTGCGATGAGCGGGGCGATGCGGCGGAGCACCTCCGCCCTCAGCTGGGGCGCCAACGCATGGACTGGCTTCTTGCCAGCAACAGCATCGGCAACGCGCGCCACCGCAGAGACGACGAGCGTCGGGTTCACGACGATGCGGCCTCCCCTACGCTCGCCCAGCGTCGCCTTAGTGGGCACAGCGACGATGTCGACGTCGGGCATCTCGGAGAGCAGCAGCTCAGTGCGCTGCCTAAGCACGTCCATGTTCTCGCCGCGCCGGAACTGCACGACGGCGACGCACCGGACGCCGCGCTTCTTCACAGACTCGCCGCAGAGCCGCGGGTAGGCCAGCCTGTGCAGCCTAAGCGTCGCCTCGAAGTCGCCTATCCTGTCCGGGAGCACCACCCTAACCTCGTCTGCAACCGCAGAGGCGCGCACAACGCTCTGCTGGAGCCTGGCTATCCAGAGCTGCGGGTCTACGCTAACACCAGAAGCCCACATGCGGAAGGCGCCGTTCTCGTGGAGCACGGTCTTGCCCCTCAGCTGGGACGACGGGGGCTGACCGAGCGTCAAAACGTGGAAGCGCCACCAGTGCGGCGCGCCGGTCGCGTAGAACTCTACTGGCTGCGCCACTGCCTCGTCGCCTCCATGAGCTGCTTGAGGCGGCCAAGCCTCGCGATGTAGACGCCTGGTATCGCGCTACGCTCGACTATGCCAAGGTACTCCAGGACGTGGATGACTGCCAGCACCTCGTAGCGCGGCGCCCCCGTAGCCTCCACTATCTCGCGCACCATGAAGACGCCGCGCTCCATGATAGCGTCCATGATGCGGCCTACGCGGGAGGGGTCCACGCGGCGCGGAGGACGGTACACGGGCATGTGCACCGCCCAGTGTAGGGTGCTGTGCACGGCTTGTTGGGAACCGGCCACGGTGTTACGCATGCGTAACAGTTTCGGAAACTATTCCGAAAGTTAGCCACGCTCCTATAGGCGCCGGCATGGACGAGAATACTTTCGGTCACCTCTCTCCGGTCGCGTGTTCCTCGGAATGAGTGGTGGCGTGGAGGCTGTGGCGCTAGCCGCGTGTCTCGTGCTCCGCGTCATCCGGCCTTAGCCGCAGGCCGGTGGTTGCCGCGCTGTTGAGGCGCGCTAGGCCCTCAGTGCACTGGTGCCAGCGCCTCGGCTCAGCGACCCAACGGTAGAGCATGGCGAGGTGCTCGGCGTCCCACCGTCGCTCCGGGTCGTCCATTGAGAGCGGCGTGTCGTGGAACAGGGCGTAGAACGGCCACTCGTCGAGGCAGTAGCCGACCCGTAGCTGGTCGAGGACGTGGAGCATGCAGGCCAGCCGCACGCTCTCCACGACGTCAAGCTCGGAGCCAACCCAGCCGGCGAGAGGCGCGTAGGCCACCACACGCCACCTCAGTGCGCTACAACACGCTTGTAGCCTAGGGCCTTGAGGATGGCGTCAAGGTCGCTGACTGCGTCAACCTCGACGACGTTAGCGTCCGCGTCGTTGACGTACTCTTCGAGCATTTCGATGATGAGCTTGTTCTCGCTGAATGGGCCCGGGTACGCGATGATGATGACTGGTGGTAGGGCGCCGTAGGTGGTCGCGTATGCCAGCTTCACGTCAACGCCGTAGCCCTTCTCAAGCAACCGCATGACGCACGCGAGCGCCAGTACATGCTCTACGCCAAGCTCCTCGACGTGGGTCAGCGCGATGAAGGGTCGGATGGGGGCGATTGAGTCCGGGTCGATTACGAAGCCGCTTGCGACGACCGACATGAAGCAATCGGAGACGTGGCTCCAGCTGCGGGGGATGCAGTTGAGGAAGTCGTCCTCGTCGAGGAGGGGCTTGACCCCGTGCTCGCGGCACCCGGCGCGGTAGGCGACCCACATGCGGGCCATGCCTATCGACCGTTGACGTGTTGCGCTCCCGGGTATATGGTGGACTGGGGTTTGTCGCCGCAGCTGGGGGCTTTGAGCCGGCACTCGCAGCTCCTACCGCTCCGCTCCCACCGCTCGCGGTTCAGCCGCGCTAGGAGCGTGCGCGCGGGCTCTGCGAGCACGACGAGGTGGGCGCCGCTGTAGTACTCCCAGTCGTGGCTGAAGAGCAGCGAGCCGTCGCAGAGCACCCACAGCCTAGTGTGCATCCCGCAGCCGCAGCACCAGCGGCTGGACGCCAGCACCCCGCACCCCTCGTCTATGATGCGCTGCCCCTCCTCCCAGCTGAGGCCATGGATGCGCTCGATGAGCCCACAGTCCCTGCCGGTGCACACGCAGTCGCTGCCCTCCGGCCCGCCGCAGCGGATTGTGAACTCCAGGCCGAGGTCGTCCGCCTCGGGGTCGGGGAGGCCGAAGACACACTCAGCCGGCCTCAGGTCCTCGACCACATCGTACTCCATGATGCTCACCCGGCTAGGCTCGGGACTGGCCTTGGGCCCTCGTAGCGTGGGCATGTGCCGGCGTAGTACCGCACCTCGCGGTTGTAGACGCGGCACCAGCGCCTACGCTTGTCATAGTGGCGGCAGTAGCGGCAGTCAGCCGCGTGCATGTAGAAGCGGCACGTCTCCCAGAGTGGCACGCCCGCCCCGGTGACGCCGCAGCAACGGTCGCGCACCGTGACACAGCTACCGGTAGCCTCGCTTGGGCCGCTGCACAGCCCCAGGGCAGCAGCGACGCTGCAGCCGCCGCCACGGTAGTAGGGGCAGCACCTCACGCGCCCTCACCCCTCGCCCTTCTCCCTCTCCTTGGCCTCTGCTGGGGCCTTGGGGCAGATTCTCCGGAACGGGCAGTAGCGGCACTCCCAGTCCCAGCGCGGCGCGTAGGTGTTCTCCAGGTAGTCCCTGACGAGGGGCTCTAGGAGCGGCTCGTTGAGCCGCCTAACCTCGTACACCGCGAGCCTATCGGGCGCCAGGTACGCCACGTAGAGCCTGCAGTCCTCGCACCCGAGCATCTCTGCGTAGACACGAACCTGCATCACGTGGTGCGGCTTGGGCTGCTGCGGGGCGCGCCTCGTGAACTTCAGCTCTACAATCTCCTCGATGCTCCCGTCGTCGCGGCGCATGAGCAGGTCTACGCGGCCTTTGACAAGCACGCCGTTGACCTCGCGCGATACCTCGACCTCGGTCTCCACGTTGCTGCTCTCGCTGCGCGCTATCCGCTCGACCGCTGCGTGCACCAGGCTCCCGATGAGCACCGGGGGCTCGAAGCTGACAGTCGCGGCGAGCATCGGGGCCAGGCGCCTAAGCCGCGGCTTCAGGGTGCACCCGACCAGCTCCGTGACGTACACGACGCGCTCATCCCGGTCAACGCCCTCGAGGAGCCTGTGGAGGATGTCACGCTCGATTCTGCGGGTCACGAGCGAGAGTATGCGGCTCAACCCGGCCACCGCAGAGGACTGCAGCCATCAAGCTACGGCAACGCAACGACAGTAACACCGAGGAGCAAAGAACCCGGGTAATCGCGCGCCGCAACGAGCATAAAGACTCGGGTAACACCCCCTACCAGCTATACCACCACCACTACCACAGCAAGACCCGGCCTTGCCGGGCCCCGGCCACTTGCCGGAGCGCCGCAAACCACTGCAAAACGTGATGCTCGCGGCATGAGCCCGCTCTTTCATTTTATATGGAGTTTTTGGCTAATGGTGAAGAATCTGCAAAAAATGGCAAGAGTGGGCAAGACTCGGCAAGAGTTGGCAAGAAACGGCAAGAAAATAGGTAACAATATAACCCCGTATTACCCGTTTCTTGCCGCGCCTTTTAACCCCCAGGCAAGAAACAAGGTAACACCGCGCTCACGAGCATCACGAGGCATGGAGGAGCGGCGCGCGGCGAGGCTCTCGCTGTGCACCCCAGCTGGGGCTGGGGCGGGGCCGGCCGCGGGTAGTGGTGGTGGTAATAATAGTAGCGGGTGTAACGGGGATACGCGCGTATCGCTCACGGAATACCCGCGTATTGCACCCGTGCTACACACGTAGCACCCCTGCGGCGTCTGTTACACCGGAACCCGGGGTGTTACGATGGTGTTACGCATTGCCGTCTGCGCAGCTGGGGCCACGGCGAGACACGCGAAGCCGCCAAGGACGAGCAGCTAGTAACCCCCGCGTCATACAACGGTATCACGAAGAGGGGTGGGTCCCGTGAAAATCGTGACGGTCAAGATGCCTGAAATCTACGTGGAGGCCCTAGACCAGCTCGTAAGGATGGGCAGGTACAGCTCCAGGAGCGAAGCCATACGCGTGGCTGTGAGGGACCTGCTACGCCGCGAGTTCTGGAGAATGCACCTCGATAGGCTACCCGACGAGGCGGCGACGATACCCGAGGGCCGCGGCAACGGCAGCAAACCAAGCACCCGCTACGACGATGATAATGACGACGTTGACGTCATCGTGGTGGGGTGAGTGATATGCCAATCAAGTGGGTCTGCAAGCGCTGCGGACTGGTGCTGCACGAGGACGGCGTTAAGCGCAGCAGCTACGGCATCAAGTTCTACGGCGACATCGTGGTGATGTATGACGGTGAATGCCCGCGCTGCGGGCACAAGTTAACGCCGCCAGACCCGCGGAGCGTGAAGATAAAGCCGCTCACCCGCCCCAACCCCTAACCTTTTTTATACCCGCCTTTGCAACTACACATGGTGATACTCGTGGCCGGGAATGGCTCTGCTCCCACCTCTTCTAAGCAAACCAAGCGCAAGACCTCTCCGCTAGCCTTTGGGCCTATTCTCGACCGTCTGCTTGCGCGCGATGCCGACAGTTGTGACCGACTAGCATGGTACATCGTTAAAATCACGTTATCAGCAGAGGGCGTCAAGCAAGCATGCGCCAACGGCCTGACAAACGACTGCCGGGCCCAGCTACATCGCTTCATAACCATCCTCAGCGAGGTCGATGAGCGACTGGGACTGGCCGGCGGCCTGCGGAAGCTTGCTGAACACGCAATGGAGTATGCGAAGAACCCGGCAAAGCAGAAGAAGATTGACTTCAACATGCTTCTCAAGACGTTTGTGCGACAGGTGTTGCTTGTAGTTGCTTTCCTCGGTCGCTGCCCCTAGCCCCTTGCTTTTTCACGCATATGCTTGTCCTCGCCTCCTAGCGCCCGCTTCAGCGCATCTGTGAACTCGCGCCATGGGCCTGGTAGCTCGCCCAGCCGTTCCATGGCCACAGCTGTGGCGTAGTCGCCGAGGAGTAGGGCGGTCTCCTCGACTTGCAGCGTGTCCGCGAACTCTGCGGGGTTGTGGATTCTGGAGTACCGTGTGTGGAAGCCGCTGCCGTCTAGCCTAACCGCGCATGGCATGCCGCCGCACCAGCATAGGATGTGCTCGTCTTTTGCAGCCGGGCACTCTTCGAGCACCGCATTCACCGCCGTCGCCTCTCGCTGCGCTGCTGTTGCGTGTTCGCCTCGGTGTCACTATCCTCGAATCTAGTTGCGCTCCCGTGGCAGTATGCAACGGGGGTCGTGATGACGGAGGATGTTGTGCTGGTCGAGGGCGGGGATGGCGATAGCCGTGGTAGCCCCTGGGTGCGGGCCCGCAGTGTAGCTGAGCGCATCCTGCTCGAGGAGGGCCGGTGCCTAACGACGCGTGTGCTCGCCGAGCTTGCCGGCGTGGACATGGACACGGCTAGGCACGTACTCCTGCGCCTAGCCAGGCGCTACGGGCTCGTCAAGCGCGGCGGCGTCTACTGCCCGCCGAGGCGGGGGTGAGGGCGGTGGCACGCGCGTCCATCACGTCAGTCGCGAAGCTCGTCATCGTCGAGACGCTGTCGGAGCATGAGTGCGCAGACCTCAACGACCTAGTGCAGCGGGTCGTAGACGAGCTTGAGAGGCTGGGCGTAGCAGCACTCCCAGAGAACGTCGCCAAGGTCGTCAAGAGCGTGGTCAGCAGGAACGGCAGGCAGCTAGGCGCATGCTGGGCACCCGGCAAAAGCGGCCGCATATGCCGCTGCTAGAACAAACCCACTCATAGCCCCAGCTGGGGCGAAAAACAAGCGCAAAAAGAAAAAGAAAGAAGGGCGGGGCGAGGCTAGAACAAGTCCTCCTCAAGCATGCATTCTTCAATTGTTAGGCCCAAATCATCGAGGATTAGCTCAAGCTCGGCTATGCACTCGTCGCGAGACTTGTTTTTGCGGCACTCTTTGTATGCTTCATAAGCATCGATACAGTCGTCTACGATTTTTGGTTTGATTAGTTTGATGTACAGGTTTGGGTCTACCGTTGCGAGCTTTCTAATCTCCTTCTCGATGTCCTCCATTCTCCTCACCGTGTGTTTTGTTGTGTTTGCGGGTATTTGAGTGTAGTGTTACGGTGTGTTACGGTGCCTGCTCTGCCTTGGCTCGGCGTAGCATTTTGTTACGGTGTCGTGGTTGGGCCGGTCTATCATCGTGCGTGTGGATGAGGCTCTGGTCGCTGAGGCTAGGCGGGTGCTGGGGTTGGATGGTGTGCCGGCGCGGCGGGTGGTGGAGGAGGCTGTTAGGCTGGCTCTTGGGCGGCAGCTGGGCAACCCCCGCCTCGAGGCCATTGACGCCAGCCTGTCGCGCATCGTGCAGCTGGTGACCGGCATCGCTGAGAGGCTTGACCGTGTGGAGCAGCGTCTTGATGCGATTGAGCAGCGTCTGCAGCAGCTCCCGCTGCAGCAGCATGCTGAGCCTCAGCATGCCAGGGCCTCAGCTGGGGGCGGCGAGCAGCAGCGTAGGCGTGGGGGCCTGGCCGGCTTCTGCAGCGAGAAGCCCTACGACGTTGTAGACTTGCAGCGGATGAGGAACCCGGAGGGCTTCCTGGAGTCCGCTAGGAGGCGCGGGCTCCGCGTACTCTGGGAGGAGGGCGCAACCGTAGCCGTCCTCGTCTGCCCGGGCGTCTCTGCGGCGCAGCTGCTTGAGGCGGCCAGGAGCGACGAGAGGCTCGCGGAGGCGCTGCGGGAGCTTGGCTACCTCTACGAGCCGGAGCCGGGCCGCCTAGAGTGGGTCGAGGAGCCCCAGCTGGGGTGACGTGCCGTGGGTTGTGACGCGCTGCTCGTCTACTGCGAGCGGGAGCCGCCGCGCGACGACCCGGACGTCGGGTGGTGGGCGTTGGCAGAGTGCAGGCCGCTCTGCGACGTGTACCCGATGGTGCCGGACGCGGAGCTGGTCGTCGCCGAGGTTGAGGGGGACGTTGACCCAGCTGAGGCCGCGCGGAGGCTAGGGGCGCACATAGTGCACGTCGTCAAGGACGGGAAGGTTGCGAGCGCAATGGCCTGGGGCTCGTGGCACGCGTGCATAGCATTTTCATCGCTAGGCAAGCTCGTCGAGTCGAAGACCGTCATGGTCGAGGGTGGAGCGGCGAAGGTCATGCGCTACCGCGTTAGGCTCTGCAGGCTGTGCCCGCTCTGCTGCCTCGCCCACGGGATACTCGCGACGCCGTGCAGCCCACGTGTCTCCGTCTACGCGCCGATAGCACCGTTCCTCCTGGAGCCCGTCGTCAACGTCGCAGAGCTGCTGAGGAAGCCGGTCGTCGAGCTGCTGAGGGTGCCGGAGGCCGTCTGCGACGAGATGGGCCTAGACGGCGACGAGTGCAGCGAGCTGGAGGAGAGGCACCGCGAGCTGCGCGAGTGGCTGGAGGCGCTCAAGCGGCTCCCGGAGAGCGTAAAGCGCAAGCTGTACATCGTCAAGTGGTGCTAGCCCCAGCTGGGGGTGACGGGCCGTGCTACGCCGCATCCTCTGCGCCGTGAGGTGCGCGCTCGGCGTCCTAGTGTTCTGCGTGTACGCGAAGCGCCTCCGCTGCAGCCGCGCACGCTGGCTCCTAGAGTACGGCTGCTGCATGAGCTTCTGCGAGGGCGGGGAGCGTGGCTGAGCACAGACCCATAGACTGTAGCCTAGTCGCGCAGCGCTGCCTAGGCGCAGCGCTATCCCTAGACTCTGTCCGCAACTTCCTGGTGCACACTGTCCCCGAGCTGCTCCGCAAGAGCAGCCTACGCACCTACCAGCGAGCCCTACTCCCCCCAATCCTAGACCGCCTCGACGACGCCGAGCAGGCACTCGTCGAGCTGTGCAGGCAGCTCTGCCCGGAGACAGAGCAGATACTCCGCTAGCAGCACGGAAAGAAAGAAGACCATAGACAAGTGTCGAGGGGTCATCGCGCCACGGGGAGTATACGCCACAGAGAAGTGAAAGAAGCACGTCTAGACAAGTGTCTACATCGAGCCACGCCAACGCAACAAAACAGTGAATGTGTGGCCCCCGTCGCACACGCGGGTATAAAAGCGTACCGGGCACATCCCAAGGCGGGTTATCATGCCGTACTATAGCCTTATGATATTATATACACGTTAACACAACTAGGAGGCTAGCCTCAGCAGGCCGGTCTCCTCGAGTATCTCCGTGCGCACCGGTGTCCTCCTCAATCCGGGCTCGGCTACGCCTAGCCTCCTCCGGCCCGGCTTTGACATGAGCATGCGGTTTGCCTCTGGTATGTCGTCGAATGTTGTCCAGTGCTCTGGGGCGAGGTAGACGCTGCACGGGTCTAGGCCCTCTGCCCCGTCCTGCTCCGGCACGCCCGCTGCCAGCGCGAGTGCACGCCGCACGCCAGCCTCGTGTATGGCTAGGAGCGTCTCCGGGTACTCGATGAGGCGGCGGTGTAGGCTGGTGTAGGGTGTCGCCACCTTCGGCACAGCGGCTCTACGCGCGTTGAGCAGGCTCGTCTCGTCCTCCTCCGGCTTGAGCACCGCGACCTCCTCCAGCACCGGGTCGGTTATCCTAGCCGACTTGCCGATGAGCGGGTCCGCCCTCATCGCCTCGATGCGCGCGACGCGCAGGAACACGTAGACGCGTTTGACGCCACGCCTGTCAAGCTCCTCCAGCACAACCGGACTAGCCCTCACCATGAGCCCCTTGTGGTGGCACCGGTCGCGGTACAGCTGGGGCACGAGGAGAGCCAGCAGCATCCGCACGTACGGGTTGAGCCAGTCCGTGTACCTCGGCCTACCCCGCTCCACTATCGCCACGATGTTCTCTATGACGCGTTGCCTTGCCTCAGCTGGGAGCATCTCCAGCATCCTGTCTATGCTCTGGACGCGCCACACCCTAACGCCGTCGACTGTCTCGACGACAGCCTCGAAGAGCGGCACAGCCTCCCCGCGCCTAATCTCGCCCATGAGCCTCCAGACGCGCGCTGCGAACTCAACCCGCGTCTTCACGTACCGGTATGTGCGCCAGAGCCAGCTCTCCCTCAGCCACTCCCACGCCTCCTTCGCGAACTCCTCGGAGGCGCTCCGCGCGAACTCGCGCGCGAACTCGTACACGTTGCGCCTCATGATGCCGAGCAGCTCCCTTGGCCTCGTCACTAGCGAGGCTAGTGTCCTAGCGCGCCTAGCAGCCTCCCTGGCCGCAGCTGGGGCCTCTAGGATTAGCCTCGCCAGCCTAGCCAGCCTCTCCCTGGCAGACCTCGACTGCTCCTCCGCGGGCCTAGCCGGCCTACGCCTACGCCACAGCACGCCCGGGTTCTCGATGCGCGGCCAGAAGCCGGTGACCACAACCCACCCGCGCCTAGCCTGCTCCTCCCGGAGCCTCCTCAGGCCGCGGCGCTTGTAGCGCTCAACCGCCTTGCGGTACGGGCGCCTAATCCTATCGACCCTTCCGCGTACCATACACACCCCCAGCTGGGGAGACTGGCGTGTGCACGCGGATTAGGCTCCCGGAGCTTGCGCTCGACGAGCTTGTCTGCGGGGCGAGGGAGGCGCTCGACCTAGCCCGCATCATCGCGCTGAGGACTGCTGCGAAGCTGGTCTCGGAGAGGTACGCCACGCCAACCGAGAGGAGCGCGGCGATGCAGGAGTACGTCTCGGCGATATACGCGCTCGAGAGGTGCGCTAAGAACCGCGCCGGTCTAGCCGCATCCCCATTCCGCTAGCCCCAGCCCGCTCCGCCACCCGGCGCCCCAAGCCTCCTCACAGCGAGCGTCGCCACCTCGCCGCCCGCGTAGGGGCTAGCGTCCTCCTCGGTGACGAGTATCCTAAGCTCGTTGCTCTCCCCAGCTGGGGCCACGGCGTAGAGTATCCCGCCAACGCTCCACACCGGCTGCGGCTGCCCCTCCCCGCCAACCACGTCTATGACCGGATAGTACACCGCTATGAGCACGACGTGCGTCCCGGTGTTCAGCGCGAGCAGCTCGCCGACCCTCGTCCTAGCCCCGACCAGCGTAGGCTCGACCGCCACGCCATCGACGCTAAGCTCCAGGCCGCTGGGCGCCGCCGCGACATAGACGCCTCGGAGCGGCTCAAGCGCGAAGCTGTACTCGCCCGGCTCGAGCAGCCTCCTCTCAACAGCGTCGATTGCATAGTAGCGCTCGCTGAGCACGCCGGCAGCCCGCAGCGACTCGATGTCGACGCACGTCCCGCAAGGCACGACGTGCGGCTCAGTAACCATGAACGTGAGGTCTGCCTCGAAGGCGCGCCCAATCCACAGGAAGCGCCGCGGCAGCTTCGACACCTTGCACGGGAACTCGGCTACGCCAATCTCGCCGATGTCGTAGGTTATGCTGGCCCCTCCGGTGAAGTAGCCCACGCTGTACGCGATTGTACGGCTGTAGCGGAACCCGAAGCCGCCTGTGACGATTTTGTTTGCGTACGCGCTCCAGGGCGGCGCTGCATCCGGGTCAGTGACCTCGTACACGACCAGGTACGTGAACAGCGCTGTGCTCGTCTCGGTTACCTGCTCCTCAGTCAGCCCCACGTCGCCAAGCTCCTTGTCGCACCACGGGTACGTCGGGATGCCGGGCGTGGGCGCCACTGGAACCTCGATTGTCACGCCCCGGGGCCTCCAGTCGGGCGCCTCGTACGTCTCGACGGGGAACGCTGCCTCGTAGAGCGGGTTGCCCTCCTCGTCCAGCAGCGTGAGCCTAACCTCGCCGGCAAGCCTGGTTAGGCACAGAGTCCTCCACACGCGGACGCTGCACGACGGCTCGCACTCCACCGCGACCCTCTCACCGGGCCTCGCGAGATACACGACCTCGACTATGCCGTCGTTGTCGCGGTCCGTGTCCTCGCATACGCTGGCAACGCACACCCTGGACCCAGCTGGGGCGAAGGCGTACACAGCCGTGTACGTGGTGCATGTGCCGAGGTCTAGGCTCTCGACGCCCATGTAGACCTGCTCCTGGGTCGTGACCTCCACGCTCTGGGGCCACTCGACCTCCGTGTAGAACCGCTCGAGGCTAGCGACGTACGCGTCGCGCCTCTCCTCGACCGGCACCCTCTCCTCGGCCACAACGCTCCCGGCGACGACCAGCGCAAGCCTAGCCTCAGCTGGGGGCGTCTCGAGCAGCTGCCTCGGCACCCTAGCCTCCAGCGCGAGCCTCCACGGAGCGACCAGCCTACCCTCCAGCAGCACCGGCGGCTGGACGTACACGGTCTCAGCCCTGCTCGCTGGACGCGCCCGTCACGGAGGGTAGGCGCTCCTGGGGCTGCGGAGTCTCGGCCTCCGGGTGCTGGGCGACCAGCTCCACCGGCGGCAGCGTCTCGTACTCGCCGCGGTGGTACGTCCTCACCATGGTCAGCGTTGTCAACGCCGACACGAGCTTCGAGTGCAGCTGGTCAAGCTCGCCGCCCGCAGCCTCCGCGGCCGCAGCTGGGGCGCCCACTAGCGCCCTCGCGACCTCCGCCAGAACCGCGACGACCTCGTCTATCACCGGCCTAAGGTCGACCGTCGTCACCGCGTCGAGCGCCGAGAGCAGCACCGACTCCTGCTCCAACACAGCCTCGTAGAGGCTGTGGGCCTCCGCGACCACAACCGCTGCCATCTGCCTCGCGGACTCGTCCTTCAGCACGCCAGCGTCCTTGTAGTACTTCATGATGTACAGCTCGGCTAGGTACTCCTGGAGCCTGGCCGCAGCACGCTCATACATGTACCGGAGCATGTTCGCGATGTGCTCGGCCTTGGTCACCGGCTCCTCTATAGCCTCGACCAGCACCCTGGTGGCGACCTGCTCGGCGACCGTGTGGAAGAAGAGCGCGAGCGACTCGATGCGGCTGGCCACGTCAACCAGCCGCGCCTCTCCCGCGCCCCACTCCTGCTGAAGCAGCCGGTTGACCCCAGCTGTGGCGTAGGCAGCCGTGGCCGGGATGTTGGCACCAGCCATAGCCATCAGCACGAAGGCCGCTGCGTCGTCAAGCACGTCGAGCTGGTTGCCGACAATGTCGTTTATCTCGCCGGGCTCGAGCGGGTACGCCCCACGCCACACGTTGAGTATGGCCTGCACGGCGCCACCAAGGTTGTACTGCATCGCGTTGCTTACGCCCTCGCTAATCATCTCCATGACGAACTCGTCGGCCAGCTCCGGGTGCACGAACATCGTCTTGACGCTGGACCATACGATGCCGTGCAGCGCGTCTGTCACACCGTCGTTGTCCATGCCGAAGGCCACGTCGGGCTTAGCATCCTCGATGACGACGAGCGGCTCGCGGACAAGAGGCTTGGACACCCCGATGGCATCGAGGACTAGCAGCCTTGCCGCCGCGCCCCCAGCCTCCATCATCGGGTCTACGAGCGGCTCGAGGAGCTTGGCAGCAATCTGCCCCACGGCCGTGCCGGCAGCCTTACCGGCGGCTACAGCAGCCGCCTCACCCACGCCCACCACCCCCAGCTGGGGCCTACGCTAGACCTGCGGTATCTCCATTCGCATGCTGCACGTGTCCCTCATGCCCCTAACCTGGGCTATCACGATGTTGACGCCGTAGCGCGGCGGCACAGAGACGTTAGCGTACGGCGTGACGAGCAGCGCGTCCCCAGTGCAGTTGTTCTGCACCCAGACCCTCGCCGTGGGCACCTCGAGAAGCCAGTCGTAGTCGCCTGGCCTCGTCAACGAGTCTAGGTCGGTGGTTTCGGGTGCACAGCAGTTGTCGCTCTTGCACGCGACCAGCACATCCCGCCCCTCCAACACGATGACGTCTATGTCGCACGCCTCCTCTGGTATCGCGACGCTCGCGGAGTACACGGCGCACTCGTGCCCCACGAAGAACTTCATGCACTTGTGCGTGGCGTCCAGGGCCTCGCCTATGCAGACGTAGCCCTTGCCCCACACATCCGGGCTCGTGCACGCCGTGAAGAACCCGGTGGTTGTCGGCCGGTGCTCCTCGCCCGCGTAGATTAGCTTCCAGTTGCCCTCGACAATCGCGGCTATCACGTCCTGGTAGCGGAGGTCTATCGTCGCAAGCTCCAGCTTGAGCGACTGCACATACGGAATCTCGCCTAGGTCGGGGTGCCTCGTCCTCAGCGGGTACGCTAGGGTCACCTGCGGCGGCGTCACCTGCGGCTGCGGGGCCCACGGCGCCTCAGCTGCGACTATGCGGCTGTAGAGGATGCTCCGCGAGACCCACCTCACAAGCGGCGTAATCTGCTGGAGCGCGGAGCGGTAGGCGCGCAGCGCCTCGAGCCAGGCCCTAGTCCTACGCTCGTCGACCGTTGCTAGCCTCTTGACGAGGTCGGCTATCCAGCCCTTGACGCGCTCAATCTGCTCCTCGACGCTCGGCAGCTGGGCTGGCACGGCCCGCCACCCTAGCTGCAGCTGTAGACGCGGCCGCGTAGCAGGCAGAACTTGCGCAGCCGGCCACTAGCATCCACGTACTCAATCACGTCGTTCACCGACTCTATCACGACGAGCTTGAACGGCAGCCCCGGCACCTTCTCCTCGCCCACAACCCTACCCCTCCTCACCTCCTTCAACGCCGGCTCCGGGACCCGAATCCGGAACGGCATCCCTGCCCCCAGCTGCGGCTGCGTCGTCGTCCCTTTCGCCACTGTTACGCGATGTTACGCTTCCGCACTGTAGCCCCGCGAGCGACAGTAGCATGCAGTACTGCTCGCGGTGCACCCGCAGCACTATCTTCCCGGTGTGGACGACCCTCGCGCCCACGACCAGCAGCCTACGCACCACGTCCTCGAGCCTAGCCTCCAGCCACGGGAAGCGCTGTACTATCCGGTTGAGCAGCGGCAGCCAGTCCACGTACACGTAGTCCCCAGCTGGGGTCACGGAGGAGGCGGCCACCGCCTCCGCGATAGCCAGGTCCACGTCGCTCGCAGCGTCCTTCTCCGCGCGCTCCTCGCGGATGTGCTGCACCACGTCGTCTATCCTCTCGTTGGCCAGGAGCAGAACCGCGACTATCGGCGCGTATATCTCCGCGTCACGGTGGCCAATGCCACGCTGATACAGCTCGCCCAGCGCCCGCTCGTAGGCCCTCTTGACGTCCGGGTAGAGCCGGAAGCTCGCGAGCACCAGCTCGCGTCTGATTAGCTCCAGCTTCTTGGCTTGCACACCTATCCTAGCGACCTTCGGCCTCCTCACCATGCGGATGATGACGCTGCGCGAGATGAGCGCCTCGTCGTCCGGGTACATCGTCGAGGCGTAGGCTACGGGAGCGTACGTGTCGAAGAGGATGATGCTGCGCACGCCCTGGATGAACTCCACGCGCGGGATGAAGTTGCCCTTCTTGTACGCCAGCCTCATCATCAGCCTAACCTCTCCGGGCGCCGCCTCGACCTCGTCGATGAGCATGGTTGGGCGCAGCGCGTCAACCATCCGGAAGAACGCGGCCTGCGTCACGTCGCTGATGCGCACCGGGCGCCTAGCCAGCCGCGCGATTAGGTCTAGGAGCGTGGTCTTGCCGCTGCCAGCGAGCCCGAAAATCCCCAGCTGGGGGAACGCGTCGAAGACCGCCACGAAGTGCGTGGCCACAATCCACGCCGCGACAATCTTGTAGTAGACGTCGACCACGAAGTCGATGTTAGCCATCAGCGCGTCACGGACGTCAACGTACAGGTCCTTGATGCTCGGCGGCTGCGCGTTGAGGTCAACGTCGTCGATGTACGGTGTGAGGGTGTAGGCCGCCTCCGGCACGTACAGCGAGTACACAGTGTCACCATCCTGGACCGCCACCTCCCCGCTAACCTCCTGGAGCACACCGTCACGCATCAGCGCGATGCCGACGCCGCGCCCGCGGCGCACAAGGTCAGCGTAGTACATGGTGCCGTCGCTAGCCTCGATGAACCACCCGTTCCCCTTCGCCTCCACCACCTTACGGGGGCCACTACCCCCAGCTGGGGCGCCGCCTCCCCCGCCCGGAGCCGGCCCACCACCACCCGCCTGCTGCACCTGCTGCGAGGCCATCTGCTGGAGCGCCCGGAGCATCTCCTCGTAGAAGTCGCTCATGGCCCGTGCAACCCCGCCTACGACAATTGCCGTTCCCAACATGCCATGTTGCACTGGCATATGCGGGTGCTACATGCCATGTTGGACTCGACTCTTGTCTAGCTGGGGCGCGTCGAGCTGCTCCGCGTGCGGCATCGCAGCAACCGGCAGCGCCACCATCCCGTTCGCCTTGAGCGCGACGCTGAACGAGCGGAGCACCGTGCGGATGAACTCGGATAGGTCAGCGTACCCGTTGTACTCCGCGACCAGGCGAATCTCCTCGTAGAGCTGCTCCGGGAGGTTTATGCACACGCGCTTCATGCGCGGCACCGTACAGCCCCCAATGCACGGTGCGCTCGCAAAACGCGCGCCAAGCGTCACGCCACGGTGTTACGCCCCAGCTGGGGGGACGAACCATGGACGGTGAGAGGCCATGGCGCAGGCCACGCAGGTGGTCCTCGACTACGTGGGGAGGATAGACCCGGCCGTCGTCCCAGCTGAGCTGCTAGACGCCATCGCCGGCAGGTGGCAGGCTAGGCTCAAGGCCGAGCGCGAGCTGATACTCGCGAGGCTGCTAGCCAAGATTAACAGCAAGGAGGCGTTCGACAAGTTCATCGCGATTCCTGCCAACGAGGCGTGGAAGGCGTTCGTCAGCGACAACTGGCCAAAGGCCGACATCATAAGGCTCAAGCACCGCATCAAGCTGCTACGCGTGCCCTACGACGTCTACAAGACTCGTGTCGAGACGGCGTTCCAGGCCGGAGGCCGCTTCGAGCAGGGCGTTGACGCTGCGGTGCCCAAGTACAAGACCAACGTGCACCCAGTCCTAGCCTTCGTTGGCACAAGGTACGCGATTGGATTCGGGCCCGCAGTGAAGGCAGCCGGCCTCGTCACCGGCGACCACAGGGTAGTCCAGTACATTGACCCGGAGCGCGAGCAGCTCCAGGGCGGCCCGGTGAACGTCTTCCCAGCTGGGATTGCCAAGCAGATGCGCAGCGCGCTAGTCCAAACAATCAACTTCGGCATCATAGCGTTCTACGGTGCACTGGCAGACCTCGACACAGAGGTCCAGCAGGTGCTGACGTACGTCAACGAGCAGCTAGACCGCATCATGGCAGCTAGGATGACCGACACCTACCCGACGGCCTACGTCCACCTAGAGTACGACCCGAACACCAACACGCTCAACGTCCACGCCCACGTAGAGGCGACCGCGGGGGGCTAGCAACCAGCGCCCTAGCCGCCAGCAGCGCCGTAGCCGCAGCTGGGGCTAGCGGGGCCCTAGCCGGGGGTGCAGCCGTATGGCCGTGACGCGCCTCACCCCAGCCGTACGCGTTTTTTACGAGGACGAGGCCACGATACCCCCACACGCCACCCGCGCCTTCGACCTAGGCCGCACGTTCCTAGGCAACTACGCCGTCACCGTGGAAATCGACCCGCCCATACGCACGGTAATCGAAGCGTACCGCTTCATGCCAGAGTATGGCAAGACCGTGTACCGTCTTGGCGGCTGGTCGCCGGCGCCGGTCAAGCAGTTCGTGAAGGTCCTTAGGAACAAGCTGTACGGGGTTAACCGCGTCCTCGTCTCGAACGTTACGGATAGCGAGCTTCACGCGCGGGTTAGGGTGACCGGCCTCGCCTTCGACACCATGCTGGAGGCTGCGACCCCCGGCTCCTACGTGACGCGCTTCGAGGAGCAGCCGGTCGTGAAGAAGTGGAGCTTCCACGCGCCCGGCGACAACAGGTCAACGCTCCTGGTGATACACCCCGACGAGTACCTCCCGCTTGCAAACCCGTGGGTGATGCTGTACGTAATCCAGTGGCCGTTCGGGTGCGGGCTGAGAGTCTGGCTGTGCCAGTGGCTCAACGACGAGCTGCTCCCGTCTCAGCTTGCGTGCACCTTCGCAGGGTGGCTCGGCTTGTGGACGAACCTGCAGCTCCAGATACGCCCCGATGCGGACGCCATCGTTATCAGCGATGGTGGCTGCGAGGGCGACTTCACGGTAGGCATCATCGGCGACGCGCGCGTGCTGCTCGTAGAGCGGCAAACCGGCTAAGACTGCAGCCTCTTTCATTTTCCACTCGGGTGGTGGGCGTGGCGCTGGACGCGCTCATCGAGTTGCTGCCCCAGCTGGGGGTAGGCGGTGCAATAGCGGCGCTCGTCCTCGTCCTTGAGCGGCTGAAGCGGGTCGAGCGGGTCTACGAGGAGGTCGTGAAGCGCCTCGAGGAGCGCATGCAGCGGATAGAGTGGCGCCTTGAGCGTGTCGACAGCGAGCTGGACACCGTGAGGCGCGACGTGGAGAAGACGGGTAGGCTAGTCGCCTTCATCTGCGCGCAGGTCAACGGCGGCAGGGAGTGCCTCAATGACTAGCGTGTACCGTAGGCTGGGTCTCCTCGCGCGGCTCGCGCACACGGCCTACGGTTTTCTAAACGCGCATGCACTCGCAACGTGCCCTCAGCTGGGGGCTTTGATGGCGCTTGTCTTCCTCCTCTACGAGTTCACGGAGCTGCTCCACGATGTGCTCGCGTACGGTAGGCCGCAGAAAGCGGACTGGCCGGACGAGGAGCTGGCTGAGTACGGCGCGGGTCTGGCTCTCTACGCGCTGCTCTCGCTGGCTGCGCCGCTGGCAGCCGGCTGAGCCTCAGCCCCAGCTGGGGCCCTGCAGTACGTCCTGGAGCCGTCCTCGCCCACGGCACGGAGCATCAACCGGGCCACGACCTCAGCAGCCCTGCCGTTCACACCAAGCGCGCTAGTCATGGCCTCTATGAGCGCGTTCTGGACGGTTTCGCAGCGCTCAAGCGCAGCGTAGAACACGGCAACCGCGTCAACGACCCGGGAGTCGACGTTGCCGTAGAGCAGCGTCTCGATGTACGCCTCTAGCTGCCTGAGCCCACCGGCCCTCACCGCGGACAGCGCGTCGAGCAGGGCACGGTACGGGCTCAGCTCGACCCCGGCAGCCGGCGCGTACTGGGGCTGTGTAGGCGGCTGTGGGAGAGCCACGCCCATCCCCCAGCTGGGGCTGCGAGCACAACGGGTTGGGCAGCCGGCCGCGGTAATCCCCGCGTATCACGCCGCGCTTATTGCCATGCGAGCGCAACAATAGTGCCGGTGCTGGCGCCTTGCCCACCCAGTCACAACCCACGCCCCACGAGCCCATCCTCCGCTGCCCAGTCTGCGGCGCGGATGTCATTGTAGACGAGACCGGGCGCCTAGTCTGCCGCAACGGGCACGTCCTTGACGATAGCCCGGTTGCGAGCCCGGGTACGCGGTTCCAGAACCCGGGCGACGAGCACACATGGTTCACCGGGCATAGCACGCTCTACCCGAGCGTCGGGATGACGCAGACCGGCGACCCGGAGCTGGATGCGCTCACGGCGAGGGCGTGGCTCGACAGGAAGACTCGTGTCTACGAGGTGAAGGAGCGGGTTCTCCACATCACGCGGCTCCTAGGCATCGACGACAACGATGTGGTCGGCGAGGCGCTGCTCCTGGCCGAGAAGGTGACGGGGCTATCCGGCAACGCGTCGTCCCTCGCAGCGGCTGCGGTCTACGCTGCGCTCTACCGCCGCGGCTACACCGAGCCAGCCACCGACTTCATGGCGAGGCTTAGGGCGCAGGGCGTGAAGGTCGTGAAGCACTACTTCATGCGCGCGACGAAGCACCTGGGCGCGGTGCCATCCCACCGCGAGCTGACAATGCAGCTCGCCGCGAGGATAGCCCACGAGGTCGCGCGGGAGGCAGACGCTGACCCGGACGTGCTAGCGGCGCTGGCACAACGCATCCTCGCAGCGTTCTACGCAGCCTATGTGCCCGGACGCAGGATTAACACGCCGAAGTGCCTCGCCGCAGCAGCAGTCTACATCGCCGCGAGGGCCATCGGCTCGAAGATACTGCCGTACAGGGCGTTGGAGAGGGCCACGGGCCGCACTGAGGCCTGCATACGCCTAGCCGCCAACAACATACTCGCAGCTGTCGACGTCACGGTGGAGGTGTGAGAGCCGTGCTCCAGCTCAGCGTGCCCATGGACTACGCGGAGCAGCTCGTCGAGAAGGTGAGGCCAGTCTGCAGGCTAATCGACGTGCACGTGGCGATGCTCCGCGCCGACTACCCCCACTTCTACATGTGCCTCGCGCCCGCCATCAACCGGCTAACCGAGCAGCTGGAGCCCATAGCGATAGGCCCCGCGCCGTGCACCCAGCATGCCGTAGACGCCCTCTTCATCGCGCTCGCCGTGCTCTGGAGGCTCGCCCGCAGCGGGTTCAGCGTCAAGCCCGTGGAGCACCGCGGCTTCCTCATCCTACACCTCGACACCGACATCGTAATCTACAACACCGGGACAACCGCGGTCGAGCTACTAGCCTACCCGCTCATGCACAGGGTGACAGAAGAGAGGCGGAGGCTAGCCCCGCAGGTGGAGCGCATAGTCGAGCGCATAGTGCAGAAGCTACGCGGCTACATCGGAACAACCACAACATAACCCACACTCTTTTCACGTCGCACCCGGCACACACTCCTATACTATATAAGGCTATATTACCCATGGAATACCAACGTAGCACCGCCCCAGTACGCTTTTATACCCGCGAACACAACAGAACAGAACCGGTTGAGAAACATGACCTGGAAGATTGTGCTCGATGAGTTCAACACGTGGTTCACGAGGACGGGTGGCCGGGGAGCGGGCTATCTTGGTGTTGACCCAGAAATCCCGCCAAAGGTAGCTGCGTACCTAGCAGCAAAACTTGAGGATGCAGAGGTATGGGTTGAGAAGCCAGGTAGCGAGGGGCACGTCTGCGGGTTTACGCCAAGGTATGTCTGGGGCGAGGCTGTTATCAGGAGGAGGCGTGACATGTACGTAATCGAGTTTGACTTTGGCGGTGGCGCGTGGGGCGGGTACGGTTCCGTGCTGGTAGCGCCAGACAATGTAGTCGCGCATGTCAATACTGCATGTGACGGAATCTGGGCGCTTGACCTGCTACACGACATATTGCTGCTACTTGCCGGGTTCAGTGTTTGTGACAACAACGTAGAGTTCAAAGTGATAGCTGCGACTAACGCCTATTGCAGAGGCCGTGACCCCTAACACTTTTTATTCCGCCTCTGCAACCTTCTCTTCTGGGTGCCGCGGTAGTATAGCCTGGTCGAGTATGCGGGCCTGTCAAGCCCGTGACCCGGGTTCAAATCCCGGCCGCGGCGCCACGGGCCCGTAGCTCAGCGGCAGAGCGCCCGGCTCCAGACCGGGTGGCCCGGGGTTCGAACCCCCGCGGGCCCACCACGCGTGCGGGGGGAGGGTTTTGTACGTGGTTGTCTCCAAGCAAAGCTCCAAGCAAACCGTGAAACTCGCACTCGCAGTCGACCTGGACGTGGTAGTTGAATTACTACTTGCAACGCCACCAGAATGGCTCGTCGAGGTACTCTACAGTATAGCAGCAAGGTGCATCGAGAAAGGTGTTAAGACGGTAGCGAAGAGTTTGTCCGGTAGCGTGGTAAAAAGGAATGGCGTCTACCACGTCACGCTACCGAGTAGCGTAGATACAAACACGTTCATAAACACGGTGGACGAAACGGTGTTCTCGTGTATCAGGGGGAAGCTCGAACGACTAAGGTAATGCTGATTCTCCCGTTCTGTTCTTTTCCCCCTCCTCTCCTGCTCCTCTCCCTGGGTGGTCCACCTCCGGGGAGGCATGCGGCCGTTCTCGGTGCGCGCGGGTCTGGCGTGGGTCCTCCTCACGGGTCGGCTCAATACCCTCCCGCCTCTCCTCTCTCCTCTCCTTCCTCTGCCTCGCTCTCCTCTCGCTCTCTCCTTGCTGCTCTCTGCCCCGTTCTCTCCTCTCCCGCCCCAGCTGGGGGTGTGTACCGCTCTTTCCATCGCACTCGTAAATTTTGCATGGGCGTGCAAAAAATGCGTATGCTACCCCCGACTCACTGGCGTTTAATCGCGCGCGTCAAGGGCATCGCGCATCTCGCGTTGCACAGCTGTTACACTCTGCTACGCCCGGTGTAACGGTTTGTAACGTTGCGCCTCGGGGAGCGTAACGACCCGTTACGGCTCCGTCCCCTCAGCTGGGGGGATGACGCGGCTTCGCGGCTGCCGAGGCCGCCTCCACCACTTCTACTACTACCACCACTACTACCAGCACCGTTACACTCTGTTACAGCATCGTTACATTATGTTACACAACGTTACGCATCGTTACAGAACACGTTACGCCTCGTTACACTTCTGTAACATTCCGTTACACTGCGTTACGCATTGTTACAATATTGTAACGATGTGTTACGTTGTTGTTACGCTTTGTTACGCTGTGTAACGTCTCGTTACAACATTGTTACGGAATGTTACGGCCTCTGTAACGCATTGTTACGTTGCTGTTACGTAATGTAACGGGGTGTGTTACGGCTTGTTACGGCCTCTGTTACGCATTGTTACAATACTGTAACACATTGTTACGTTGTTGTAACGTCTTGTTACGCATCGCGTTACGCCCTGTTACGTTTCGTTGCGTTTTGTTACGGTTTGGTGCCCCAGCTGGGGGCATGTGCGCACTGAACCGGCTGGTGCAGTGCGGGTGGGCTCCGGGCGAAGACGGGGCGTCCTTTATACCCGGGGCTGCAACGGTGATGCATGGTGGCCTGCATGAGCTGGGAGGAGGTGGAGATGGAGCTTCTCGAACTCTGCGGCGAGGCGTGCTACGCCTTCTGCCGCCGCTACCTGCCAGATGTCGAATCGGCTCGCATCTGCTGCTACATGTGCCGGTACAGCGACTAGCCCTCCACACGCCCGCTGTTTTTGCGCGCGCCCTAGCCCCGGCTCCTCCCACCCCGCCCCTGCCGTTGGGCGCGCGTCCTCTCTCCTCGTCGCCCCAGCTGGGGACGCGGCGGTTGCCGATGGGCGCCCTGCCCAGCTGCACACCAACCCCCCAGCTGCGGCAACGGGCGTAGAGCCGCGGCCCCGCCCCCGCTCTCGCTGTGCTCGCAATGCAATCGCCCCAGCTGCGGCCAAAGCACTTTTATACCCGCGAGCGCAACAGAAAGGAGACGGTGCGGCGGGATGGCCTGGCTACGTGAGGCTAAGCCCCGTGCACCCACCCAGGCTCCAGCCACAGCTCACACTCCTGCTCCTTCTGCCCCCACGGCCCAACCCGCCCAGAGCAACGGGAGCCTAGCGGAGAAGTTCCGGCAGCTAGAGGCTAAACTCAACCAGCGCTTCGTGGGCCGTGAGCGCGAGATACACGCTGCTGTGCTCGCTCTTGCTAGCGGCGAGCCGATGTACTGGGAGGCGCCGCCGGGCACAGCCAAAACAACAATCATCGAGACGCTAGCGTCGCTTATCGACGCGCGCTACTTCTACTATGCCATGCATGAATACGTGGAGCCAGACGAGGTGTTGGGTCCAGTAGACATCGTTGCTCTGCGAGAACGCGGCGAGTTCAAGCGCGTTACAACAGGGTACTTGCCAGAAGCTGAGATAGTCTTCATCGACGAGGTGTACCGCGCATCTGGGGCAATGCTGAACCTATTGATTGACGTCATCCTCAACAAGCGCGTGAAGATTGGCGCTAGGACGCTGAAGCTGCCGACGGTAGCGATGTACTTCGCAGCGAACTTCCGCAGGGCGGAAGAGGAGTTCGCCGCGTTCCATGACCGTCTAACGATTCGCGTCTTCAGCGGTTATCTCAACGACCGCCAGCAACTCAAGGAGCTGATACAGCGCGGTCTTGAGCTGCTACGCGCTAAAGTGCTGCCGAACTCTAGCGACGTTGTCATGACCGTAGACGAAGTCCGCAAGTTCCAGCAGGTCGCTGCTGTCAAGGCTGCCAATATAGTTGCCAACGTTATCGACAAAATAGCGGAGCTGGTGCAGCACGCGAGGTCAGCTAACATACCGGTGTCCGACAGACGCGCTGTCAAGCTAGCGTATGTCGCTGCTGTTATCGCGCTCTTGGATGGCAGGAACAGCGCTGATGGCGACGATGTTGCGGAGGCAGCGAGGCTAGTCCTGCCACTGGAGCCTGCAGACCTAGACCGTGTCGAACAAATCGTTACTGCGATGGGGCTGGATACGCTACGCGAACTACGTCAAAAACTATCGCAGCTAATCGATGAGTCCAAGCGACTCGCCAGCATGATTCTAGAAGCATACGCGAAGCAGCTGAGGGGCGAAGAGATTCCGGAGGAAATCAGCGACGTTATCGAAGCCTTCAGACGAACGACTAGCGAGCTAGAGAGGACTCTTGCAAAAGCCAAGGCCAGCGCTAAGACGGCGAAGCTTGTTCAACAGTATCTACCACGCCTCCGCGAAGCCATAGAACTCATGCGCAAGGCTGAGCCCATAGCCCGGGAGCTAGCCTCCCGCATGTAGCGCCCCGTCCCGCACCCGTCTTTCTTTTTGTTTTGCTCGTTCTACGCCCCAGCTGTGGCACGGCCCATTCTCGCCCACGCGACCGGGACAACGCGCTCACTGTGCATCCTGCGCTTCAATCCCCCAGCTGTGGCGACGGCTCAACTATTTATACTCGCGAGCGCAACGATAGAGTGGGAGAGGCTATGCCGGGCGAGCGTAGGCTCCCACATGCGATTCTAAACCCTGTCTCCGAGCCCATGTACTCTTCAATCGCACAACTCGTTCTCGACAGCATACGCTCCGCGCTTAGCCGGCCTGGCATGCTCATCGACAACGAACTCCGCGGGCTAACTGCCACAATCGCATCCATTGGTGACGCTGCACTAACACTCGCTGGCGACTCATTCTCCACATTCTATGTATCTTGGCCGATAGTGCGGCGCAGCAAAGTCAACAATGTTGTCATCGAAGCTTTACGTAAGACGCTTCACTATCTCGTGCAAACGCCCGAGTTCCAGCGGATTCAGGCTACGACACGCTACTCTGTTGCCAAATCGTTGGTCTATGGCGCTAGGCTCGCCATCAATGTGCTTCGTGCGATAATGAAGAATCCTCAAGCCTATCAGCTAGCGGCACCCGAGGCACTGGCTGTACCATCCGACTACCTGCAGCGTCTGCAGCAACGTCTCAGTGACGTTGCCGACAGGGTGGCTCGCAAAGCAGCCAAGGAGGCTCTAGGCGACCTGAAGGACAAGCGTCTACAGCAGCTCGCCATGGAGCTCGAAGAGCTTAGCCAGCTCCTGCAGCAGAGCCAGCAGCGTTGCGGCTGCCGCGGAGGCGGCTACGCTACCGCTGCAATCACCGGGCAGCAGCAGACGACCAGCGACGCTGCCGCGGTGATGCCAGGGGGCACGATGGCCGGCAAGGCTCCCGGCACACTGCAGACAATCGCTAAAATCGCTGTGATGGCCGTGGCCAACAGCGACTTGCAGCAAATCATCGTGCTTGGCGGGCAGATTGAGGCTCGCTTTAGGTTCATGCGGAGCCAGAGGCGCGAGAGCCGCAGAGGCACTGTTGATGGTTACAGCATCACAGCCAACCCTGCCAAGGCTCTGCCGCGCGAGCACGCCCTGCCAACGGAGCTGTGGCTAGCGAAGCTAGCGAATGGCCGCTGGCTGACCAAGCGCAGGGTCGAGGAGAAGCTGGGGATGTTGATAATGGCGCTGGACAAGAGCGGCTCAATGGCGGGCGTGAAGACCATCTGGAGCCGCTCAATAGCATACGCGTTGACTAAGCTAGCTCTGAAGCGGAGGCAGCCGGTGGCGCTCATCTTCTTCGACTTCGTGCCGCATGGGCCGTTTACCGACCCGCAGCAAATCCTGGAGGCGTTGCTAACGGTGCCATCCGACGGAGGCACGAACATCGACAGGGCTCTCGCTGCTGCACTGGAGCTGCTGCGACAGCATCGTGACAAAACAAACACAATCGTGTTGATAACGGACGGTGAGGACAGGGTCGACACTAAGCCAGCGGAGCTGAAGAAGCACGGTGCCCGTCTAGTGGCGGTGATGGTCAAGGGCAAAAACCCGGACCTGGAGCGGCTCGCCAAAGCCAGCGGCGGCCAGTATCTCGCTGCACAGCTGGACGAGCGCGGAGCCCTCCGCGTGGTGGACGCCGCGCTCTAACATGCACGCTCCTTTCTTTCCGCGTCGCGCCTTCTGTTACACTCTGTAACAGTATTATATGATGCCTTACCCCTCTGTACGCCCCGAACGCTCGTTCTGTTTTCCACTCGTATAGCCGAACAAACGCTCGGCTTGGTTGAGCCCCTCGCGGCGCCCACGATGCCACGGTAGCACACCCCCGCGCGCACAACATGCCATGTTGCGTTCGGCCTCTGCTTTGGCTAAGCGAACGCTCGTTCGACTACGCTACGCCCACCGGGCCCGTCCCCCAGCTGGGGCATAGGCCTTTTATACCCGGGAACGCAACAATCAGACACGGTGCGGAGGCATGCAGGCAAAGGTCCAGGTCCGCATCCGTCTAAACGCGGGTCGTGTAGACCTCTCTCGCGTTTCAATCGTTCCGGTTGACCGCGCAAACCCAATCCGCGAGAGCAAGTGGCGCGGCAGGACATACATCTGGCCAAATCGGGGTGATGCTGAGGTCATCGTGAAGAGCGGCGAGCACGTCGTCGTCTGCGACCACGGCACCCTCATCGCCATCTACGGCTATGCCGCTGATTCTCGCAAACGCGGCGATGTCTTCGCGGCGGTGCTGCGTGCTAAGCAAGGAGCGAAGGCTGCAGGCAAGCGAGTGGAGGCCGACAACGCTGAGCTCGTCGCGGAGGTCGTTGGCTCTGATGCCATCGCTGAGATGACAGCTCAAATGGCTGCCGCTGGCTACAGCGCGAGCCGCGACCCCGAGAAGGCGGCTGCCAATGTAGCAGCCTGGCTAGTCCGCCAGCACTACGCTGCTGCGGCTGCAGAGGAGCAGAAGGAGGAAAAGAGGGAGGAGCAGAAGCAAGAGCAGAAGCAGAAAGCAAGCGAGGCTAGCGTTGTCGCCAGGATAGAGCGACTGCTCAGCGAGCTAGCCGAGGAGCAGAAGCCAGCAGCCCCAGCTGAGGAGCAGAAGCCGGCAGAGCAGCCACAGCAGCAAGCCCAGCAAGTTGCTGCGACAGCGACTGTAGACCTGCAGCGCGGCATCATAGAGCTGCCCGACGGGACAATACTCGTGCGGCTCTGGCTAGTGAAGTTCAGCAAAACCAGTGAGTATGCAATACAGAAGGTTGAGCGAAACGGCAACGGCAAGGGCGAGATTGAGGAGGTACGCCGCATCAACGCCGAGATTGCAAGCATGCTCAGTGGTCTCCGCAGAAGGGTCAACGAGGAGCTAGCAGCGATAGCGAAGCTGGTGACTCTCGAGAGCATCTTCGGTAAGTCCAGCGGAATGTGGCTGGCTCTCGACGAGGATGCTGTGGAGCAGGTGAAGAAGCTGCACAGCGAGGCTCTGCAGGAGCTGCAGAGCGACCCGCGATTCCAGCGCCTGCCAAAGGAGCAGCAGCAGAAGCTGCTGGCAGGGTACCGATTCTATGCGACGCAATGGTGGCTGCCAATCGATGAAGCAATCAGCCTCCTGCAACAACTGAAGACAGCAGTAGAAGCCGCCAAGCGCGAGAAGGAGAGGAAGCTACAGCAGCTCAAGAAGCGCAAGGCAAGCAGGGAGCTGAGACGCTACCAGGCTCTAGTGGCAACGCTAGAGGCCCTCCAGCGCAAGCTAGAGGAGCTGGCGCACCTCAAGCCCTAACCCACACACACACACCTTCCCCCACACCTCCCCTCCCCCACCCACCCCCACCCCCAGCTGAGGTCTCCCCTTCT
Source organism: Desulfuromonadaceae bacterium (assembly GCA_027065245.1). Lineage (GTDB taxonomy): Bacteria > Desulfobacterota > Desulfuromonadia > Desulfuromonadales > Desulfuromonadaceae > Desulfuromonas. The sequence continues at coordinate 30,214 of JAMOOS010000301.1, forward strand.
CCAAGCCCGGGGGTTTTGCCCCCGGGCTAGGACACCAACACACCCTCCTTCTCCACAACCCTCCCACACACCACCCCCTTTCATTTCATGTTGTCCATTCATTTTCTGTCCATGCCCCCAGCTGAGGCCACGGACAAACACCACCCCCTTTCATTTCCTGCCGCCTTTCATTTCGTGTTGCAGAGCCGCGCAAACCGGCTCCCAAGGCGATAGAGTATGTCATGGCAATACATTGCTGCA
>JAMOOS010000302.1 GCA_027065245.1 Desulfuromonadaceae bacterium
GCCGTGGCCGGGTTGTTGCACCGCGCCGGGCTGGAACAGATATTTACCCGCTGTGATTACGCCGGTGTGGAACGGGTTGTTGGTGGTCGACTGGTGGCGGAACAACAGGGAGAATAATGGAAAAGATTGTCGTGCGCGGCGGGCGCAAATTGTGTGGCACAGTACAGTTGAGCGGAGCGAAGAATGCCGCCCTGCCGCTGTTGTGCGCTACGCTGCTAACCGGCGGCGTACATCGACTGGATAATGTTCCCGCTCTGCGGGATATCCGCACGGTATTGAGTCTGCTGGAGACTTTGGGCGCGGCGGTAACGCGGGACGGTGCGCTGGTAACGGTTGATGCCGACGCGGTGAAGAGTGTCGAAGCGCCTTACGATCTGGTCAAAACCATGCGTGCTTCGGTGCTGGTGCTGGGACCGCTGCTGGCGCGCTACGGTCATGCTCGTGTCAGTCTGCCGGGCGGCTGCGCCATCGGTGCCCGTCCCATCGACCAGCATCTGAAAGGGCTGGAGGCCATGGGGGCGCAGATTACCCTCGATCACGGCTATGTCAACGCCAGTTGTAACCGCCTGCGCGGTGCCACCATCTACTTTGACATGCCCACCGTAGGCGGTACCGAAAACCTGCTTATGGCCGCCACCCTGGCCAAAGGTACCACCGTGCTGGAAAACGCCGCCCGCGAGCCGGAGATTGTCGATCTGGCGGCGGCGCTCAGCGGTATGGGGGCGCGCATCAGCGGTGCCGGCAGCGATACCATCACCATCGAGGGAGTGGACAGCCTGCGCCCCATGAACCACCGGGTGATGTGCGATCGCATCGAGGCTGGCACTTTTATGGTGGCGGCGGCGATAACCGGCGGCGATATCACCGTGGCCGGGATTGACCACGAGTGTGTGGAGGCGGTGATCAGCAAGCTGCGCGAGAGCGGTGCCGAGGTGACCGTGAGCGCCGATGCCATCCGTGTGGTGGCCGGCGACGAAATCAGGCCGGTGCAGATAAAAACCAGCCCCCATCCCGGTTTCCCCACCGATATGCAGGCGCAGTTTATGGCGCTGCTCACCCGCGCCAACGGCAGCAGTGTGATTGCCGAAAATGTCTTTGAAAATCGTTTTATGCATGTGTGCGAATTGCAGCGGCTGGGAGCCGATATCCGTATCGACGGCAAACAGGCGCT
>JAMOOS010000303.1 GCA_027065245.1 Desulfuromonadaceae bacterium
TTCGTCAGGGCGTTTTTTATAACCAGTTGGTTTACCGACGCAATGGCAAACATGTCGCATATGGTGCCGATGGCGGCGCTGGCCTGGCGGCAGTCGAGGTGTCTGCTGAGCAGGTAGTGGATAGTTGTTACTGTAGTGGCGCAGAGATAGCCGCCGATTTCGCCGTGCTCCACCATGGCCAGCAGGCGGGTGGCCGGTTGTGAAAATGGCTCTCGATCCAGCAGCACGTCGAGGAGGATATTGGTGTCGAAAAGAATTTTCACAGGTGCTTTTCCTCCAGATGCCGCTGGTAATCGTGATCACTGATATCGGCATGCTTTAGCAAACCTTTCAGGGCCTGAACACGGGAGGGAATAGTGTCTTCTTGCTGCTGTTGTTCCAGCGCAATTATCGCAAACATGTCGGCGACAATTCTCGATATGGATTTGCCGGTTTTGGCGGAGTAATTTTTGGCGACCTGGATAAGATGGTCGTCGAGTCGTAGTGTGAGTTTGCTGTTCATGGTGTCGCCTCCGCTATTTTTGCTGACGTATATGTTTTGCATAAACTGTACGGCAACCGTGAGGCACTGTCAATATCTGTCGGCGTTGCTCCCGTCCTTGACAGTGTTCCAGCCGCGTGCTACATCACAACTTTTGCCCTGAACCGGCGCGGTTGCGTCGCTTTATGCTGCAATATTCCACTGTTGCAGAAAGGATACGCCATGAAAAAGAAACTGTATATTCCCGGCCCGGTGGAGGTGAGCGCCGATGTGTTTGCCGCCATGAGCAGCCCCATGGTCGGCCACCGTATGCCGGAATACGCCGAGCTTCATGCCAGTGTTACCGCCGGATTGCAGCGGCTGCTCAATACTGAACAGCCGGTGTTTCTGTCTACCTCCAGCGCTTTTGGCATTATGGAAGGGGCGGTGCGCAATCTGGTACAGAAACGCTGCGCCAACTTCGCCAACGGCGCTTTTAGCACCAAGTGGCACGATGTCACCAAACGCTGCGGTCTTGAGGCCGACCTGTTCGCCACCGACTGGGGCCAGCCGGTGACCGCCGCCATGGTGGACGCAGCGCTGGCCAGCGGCAAATACGACGCCATGACCATGGTGCACAACGAGACATCCACCGGCGTGATGTCCCCTTTGGACGAGATTGCCGCCGTGATGCGCAAATATCCCGAT
>JAMOOS010000304.1 GCA_027065245.1 Desulfuromonadaceae bacterium
GGTGGCGCAGAGCGAATCACCTTTTTACCACAGCAACATTCAGCGCGACATGTACGCCGCCCTGCGGCGGGTGTTCCCCATTGTGGAGATGTACCAAGCGTTCATCCCCACCTATCCCAGCGGCTTGTGGAGTTTCGCCTGCGCCAGCAAACGCTGGCATCCGCTGAACGATTTCGACCGCGCCCGCGCCGCCGGGCGCGACTTTACCACCCGCTACTACAACGAGGATCTACACCGCGGCGCCTTCATGCTGCCCACCTTCGCCCGCGAGAATATCGCGCCGTAGCAGGGTAGCTCTCTACCAGCAATACGCAGAGCAACATACTGGCCGCGGCAGACAGCGAAAAAGCGCCGCAAAAAAGCGGACGACGCGTAGTCTGCGCCGTCCGCCGGTATAGCGATGAATCTTGCCGGGTTGTGGCGGCGCTATTGCAGCAGCTCCAGCGCTTTTTCCACCACATTGGCGGCGGTAAAACCGAAATGCTCCATCAACTCGCCCCCGGGAGCACTGGCGCCAAAACCGTCCATGGCTACAATGGCGCCGTCGAGACCGATATAGCGCTCCCAGCCGAAACCAGCGGCGGCCTCCACGGCCAGCCGTTTACGGCACGCGGCGGGCAGCACCTGTTCTTTGTAGGCGGCATCCTGCTGCTCAAACAACTCCTGACACGGCATGGACACCACGCGCACGCCGATACCGCGCTGCTGCAACTGCTCACGCGCTGCCACGGCGTGCTGCACTTCGGAACCACTGGCAAGAATAATAAGCTGCAACTCTCCCTGCTCCGGCGCCAGCACATAGGCACCGCGCTGCAAACCGTCGGCAGCGGCAAACTGCTGCGCATCCATGGTGGGCAAGCCCTGGCGGGTGAGAATCAGCGCGGTGGGGCCATCACGGCGCAACAGCGCCGCTTTCCACGCCTGGGCGGTCTCGTTGGCATCACACGGGCGGATGACGTGCAGATTGGGCACACTGCGCATACTGGCCAACTGCTCCACCGGTTGATGGGTGGGGCCGTCTTCGCCGACACCGATGGAATCGTGGGTAAGGATATAAATCGGCGCAATTCCCATGAGCGCCGCCATGCGCATGGGCGGGCGCATGTAATCGGAAAAGATCATGAAAGTAGCGCCAAAGGGGAGCAGTCCGCGCGTATGGCATAGACCG
>JAMOOS010000305.1 GCA_027065245.1 Desulfuromonadaceae bacterium
AGACTGCACCGTTGTGGTTACTACACCGTCTGCCCTGCAGCAGCGGATGATGCCACGCGCCACTCTTGACGCCCTGTCCACAGCGCTGATCTGCGAAGATGAGTATCCGCGTCCGCAGCTAGAACTGCGTCTGCATCAGCTTGGCTACCACAAAGTTACCCTGGTGGAAGATCGCGGTACTTATGCGCTGCGTGGCGATATTCTCGACATTTTTCCGCCGGGTAGCGACGAACCGGTACGCATCGATTTTTTCGGCGACTACATTGAGCGGATGCGTCACTTCGATCCCCTCAGTCAGCGCAGTAGTGACGAGGAAATGGCGCAACTGGCGCTGATTCCGGCGCGCGAGATGGTGCTGGCCGGCGCGGCGCTGGAGCAGTTCTGCCACAACCTCAAACAGCGCTGCGACGAGCTGGGTCTGCCGCGCAGCAAGCGCGAGGCCGTGCTGGAGGAGGTGAACGAAGGATTGCTGTCGCCGGGGCGCTCTTTTCTGCTGCCCCTCAACTATTCCCGTCTTGACACCCTGTTCGACTATCTGGGTCAGCTCCGTCTGGTCATGCTCGATCCCGCCGCTATTGAACAACGTATGGACAGTTTTGCCAACGAGATACAGCAGGGGGCGGAACGGATGGCCGCCAGTGGAGAAGTGTTTGCCGAACCCAACACCCTGTATCTGGCTACAGCAGAACTGGAGGCGCAGCTGGCGCGGCCTGGGCGGGTGGAGTTTTCTTCCCTGCACGTGTACGAGATGGATGGCGACAAAACCGTGCTGCGGATAAATTGTCACGGTAATGCCACTTTTTCCGCCGGTGGCGACGGCAACCACATCGCCCGGCTGGCACAGCAGCTGGAGCAGTGGCGCCAGGACCAGTGGCGGGTGGCGCTGGTATGCCGCCATCAGGGGCGGGCGCGTCAACTGGCCGATCTGTTGGACAGACACAACTGTCAGTTGCCGCTGCCACCGCAACACTCCTGGTCAAACCGGCAGGGAATTGCCGTATGTATCGGCGATATCGGCAGCGGTTTTCAACTGCCGGACGAAAAAACGGTAGTTATAAGCGCCGAGGAGGTTTTTGGCCGCCGCAGTCGCCGCAGCAGCAGTAAAACCGAGCTGCGCGCCAAGCTGTCCCTCTCTTCGCTGGCGCAACTGAAAGAAAATGACTACGTAGTTCACACCGAGCACGGCATTGGCCGTTACCTTGGCCTGCAACAACTGGATACTGCCGGGATTCGCGGCGATTTCATGCTTATAGAATACGCCGGCGGCGATCGCCTCTATCTGCCGGTGGAGCGGATTGAAAAGGTACAAAAGTATTCCGGTGGCGCGGCAACTTCCGTTCGTCTGGATAAAATGGGCGGCAGCGCCTGGCAGAAAACCTGCCAGAAGGCGCGGGCTGCGGTGGAGGAGATGGCGCGGGAGCTGCTCACCATCTATGCCCGCCGCCGCATGCAGAAGGCGCAGCCGTTCTCAGCGCCGGATGAGGTGTTCCGGCAATTTGAGGCGGAGTTCCCCTACGAAGAAACCCCCGACCAACTAGCCGCCATCAACGATGTGTTGACCGATATGCAGTCGGATCGCCCCATGGATCGTCTCATCTGCGGTGATGTCGGCTATGGCAAAACCGAGGTGGCAATCCGCGCCGCTTTCAAGGCGGCGCTGGACAGCCGTCAGGTGGCGGTCATTGTTCCCACCACCATCCTGGCGCGCCAGCACTTTGCCACCTTTGCCCAGCGCTTTGCCAACTATCCGGTAACAGTGGAGATGGTTTCCCGTTTTCGCACCGCCGCCGAACAAAAGCAGATACTGGCGCGGCTGGCCGCCGGAGAGGTGGATATCATTATCGGCACTCATCGCCTGCTGCAGCGCGACGTGCGTTTCAAAGATCTGGGGCTGGTGATTATCGACGAGGAGCAGCGTTTCGGTGTTAGACACAAAGAGCGCCTCAAAAAGATGCGTGCCCAGGTGGCCATGCTTACCTTGAGCGCCACTCCCATACCGCGCACTCTCAACATGGGGATGATCGGCATGCGCGATCTTTCCATTATTGATACCGCGCCGGTAGACCGTCTCGCCATCCGCACCTATGTTACCCGTTTTGATGACGAACTGATTCGTGCCGCCATTTTGCGCGAACTGCAGCGCGGCGGCCAGGTGTACTTCGTCCACAACCGGGTGCAGTCCATAAACGCCATGGCCGAGCAGTTGCGCACCCTGGTACCGGAGGCCAAAATTGCCGTCGGTCACGGCCAGATGGGAGAAAAAGAACTGGAAGAGGTGATGCTCTCCTTTATCGACGGCGAAACCAACCTGCTGGTAGCCAGCACCATCATCGAAAATGGTCTCGATATTCCGCGCGCCAACACCATCATCATCAATCGTGCCGACTGTTTCGGCCTGGCGCAGCTGTACCAGTTGCGTGGCCGGGTAGGTCGCAGTAGAGAACGCGGTTATGCCTATCTGCTTATCCCCGGAGAGAGCAGCCTGAGCAAGGACGCCCGCGCCCGCCTGAAAGTACTGCAGGAGCTTACCGAGCTTGGTTCCGGCTTCCGTATCGCCAGCTACGATCTGGAGTTGCGCGGCGCCGGTGACCTGCTGGGGAAAAAACAGGCCGGACAGATTGCCGCCATCGGTTTCGAGATGTATGCTGAACTGCTGGAAGAAACCATCCAGGAACTGAAAGGGCAGGATAAGCTTGGGCGCATAGATCCGGAGATTCGCCTCGGCCTGAGCGCCTATCTGCCGGAGCAGTATATGGCCGATCCCAATCAGCGCCTGATTTTCTACAAAAAACTGGCTGCCGCCGAAAGCGATAACCAGCTCTACGATGTGGTGGACGAATTACAGGATCGCTATGGCGCCCTGCCTGCCGCAGCCGAAGTGTTGCTGGAGATGATGAAATTACGCGTGATGATGAAAAAACTGCGCATCCTCACTGCCGAATACAGCGGCGGCAAGCTCTATCTGGGTTTCGATGCCGCCACCACCGTTGCGCCGGAAAAACTGCTGGCGCTGCTGCAACAGCAGCCGCAGGTGTATGCACTCTCGCCCGATTATATTTTGAGCGTCAAAATGAAACGGGACGAAGATATGCAGTTTGTCCAGCAGATAAAAAAGCAATTGCACCTCTTTTATTGAGCGTGCTACGGTACCCGCCAGCGTAATTAACACTCAACCAGGCGTTTGCAACGCCCTTTACAGGTGAAATGAATTTAACCGCTATGACCAAAAAAACCACCCTTTTGTGCCTGTTGCTGCTGCTTGCTGCCAGCGTTGCCAACGCTGCCGTTATCGACCGGGTTGTCGCCATTGTCAACGACGGCATCATCACCTCCTACCAGCTCGACCAGCGCCTGGCTACTACCAAAGGAGCCAAAGATAATCCGGCCAGTCGGCGCCAGATGTTGGAGGTGATGATTGACGAGTTGCTGATGCGTCAGCGCGCCGAGGAGATCGGTATCCAGATCGGTGAGGCGGATGTGGACAAAGCGGTAGCCGATGTGGCGCGCAAGAACGGCATCAGCGTGGAGGACTTACAAAAAGCCCTCAAAGCGCAGGGACTTACCCTGGAGCAGTATCGCGAGCAGCTGCGCGGCCAGATTCTAAACTACAAACTGCTTGGCCACGAGGTGCAGAGCAAGGTGGATATAACTCGCAAGGAGATTCGCGATTATTACCAGCAGCATCTGGACGAGTATCGGCGCAGCGCCAGTGTTACCCTGGCCCGAATCTCCTGTCCGGTAAATGGCGATCGCGACGCTGCCATGAAAATTGCCAAGCAGGCGCGTCGCCGTCTACTGGCGGGAGAAAGTGTCGACGATGTGCTGCTGGCGCTGTCTACTTACGCCACTGTGGATGGTGGTGATATGGGCAATTTCGCCCCCGGTGAGCTGTCCGGCCCTTTTGCTGCCGCCATAGCCGATCTCGATAGCGGCGGTGTCAGCGCAGTGATTGACAGCGGCGATACCCTGCACGTGCTCAAGGTGGAACAGCGCACCAGTGCCGGAGTTGTCGACCTCAGCCAGGTAGAAGAGGAGATCCGCACCCTGCTGCGCAAGCAGAAACTGGAAAAGAGAATGAAAAAGTGGCGCAAAAAATTGCGCGATGGCGCCTACATAGATGTGCGCCTGTAGCCAGGCTCCTAGGTCAGCACGCCGCTCAGCAGTAGAGCGGCACTTACCAGCGCCAGAGCCACGCGGTAGTAACCGAACAACGCCAGCCCGCGCCGGTTGAGATAGGCAACCATCCATTTTACCGACACCAGCGCCGCGACAAAGGCGCATACCAGCCCGATCAGCAACGCGCTGATATCAAATGTATGCAGCATCAGCGCGCCGTGCTTGAGCATATCGTAGGCGGTGGCGGCGCTGAGGGTAACCAGACCGAGCAGAAAACTGAACTCCACTGCCGCCGCTAGTGTCAGGCCTCCGAGTACCCCGGCGACAATGGTTACCAGACTGCGGCTTACCCCCGGCCACATGGCGATACACTGAGCGCAGCCGATAAGCAGCGCCGTGCGCCAGCCAAGTTGCAGCAGCGTAATGGTACCGGCGGCCCGTGGTCGTCGTTCCAGTGCCAGAATCACCAGCCCGCCGACAAACCAGGCCAACACCACCGGCCACGAACCGAACAGATAAGCCTTGATGGCCTTGTTGAACAACAGGCCGATAATCGCCGCCGGGATAAAACCGGCGCTGATATTTATCAGCAGTTGCCGCCCTTCAGCGTCGTGTCCCCGCAGGCCGCGCCACATCTGGCGCACACGGGCAAAATACAGCCCCAGCACCGCCACTATCGCCCCCAGTTGGATAACAATAGTATAGGCGTTTGCCGCTTCTTTTACCTGCCGACACTGCTCGACGCTGCCGCAGTTATGGCCGATACCCATAAGCTGTTCCGCCAGCAGCAGATGACCGGTGGAACTCACCGGCAGATATTCGGTAACTCCTTCCACCACGCCCAGCAACGCAGCTTCACTGATGCTGAGATAGCCATGAGCCGATCGGACTTTCTGTGAATCGGCGGCAAAATCTTCTGGCCGATGCATATTTTCGCTTTGGTTCGTAACGCCCGACAGGCTTCCGGCGTCAGCACCGCTGTCGGCGGCGGCCAGCGGCGTAACCAGCACGATAATTGTCAGCACCGCCACACACATATAACCGAAAAACTTTATCACTTACCCGGTAACTCCTTATGCTGGTATTTACGCCAGCGCCAGTACAGCAGCGCCAGCAGCAGACAGGCGGCGGCCAGCGCCAGCAGAATCTGGTGCAGGTAGTCAGCTATCAACTGTTGATTATTGCCAACGATATAACCGAGCAGCGCCAGAATCACCACCCATATTCCCGCCCCCAGCGCGGTAAACACGCAAAACAGAAGCAGATTCATCCGCGCCAGCCCCGCTGGCAGACTGATATATTGCCTGATACCCGGCAGCAGCCGACCAATGAACGTGGAAATATGCCCATGTCGGGCAAAGAACATCTCAGCCTTGGCGAGGGCAGCAGGGGTAAGCAGTACATAGCGGCCATAGCGTTCAAACAAGGGGCGGCCCCATTTTACCGCCAGCAGATAGTTGAATAACGCTCCCAGCACACTGCCACCGATTCCCGCCAGAATAACCAGCGCCAACGACATCTCACCCTGCGCCGCCAGATAACCGGCCGGAGGGATAACCACCTCGCTGGGAAAAGGGAAAAACGACGATTCGAGAAACATCAGCACCACAATGCCGGGATATCCCCACAAACTCACAGTATCGACAATCCAGCTGATAACCTGATGAAACATTGCTTGCACTCCCGGCAACAGCCGCATCCAGTCGCGGCGTGTGGCACGATAACACAAGTAGTAACTTGATTAAAATGGTTTGTCGTTCTTTAACGACCTGACGCGGCGGACACGATAAATTCCCGCACACCGGTCACATTCGTATCCCCTCTATGTCCATCTCGCCAGTTGGCCCGGTAAACACCATAAACACAGTTACTCCCTGTCCCACCAATTACTCCATTGCTTTTCTCTGCCATGTTGTAAACGAGATATCGCTGTATCGCAGAGTACCGTAGCATAAATGCCAGCGCTGCTGTGGCAGGTCAGCGTAAGCGACTACTGCCGTCACTTTCCCGCCAGCGGTTGAGATGATGACGGTAAAAATAGCTGGCGCTCTGGTAATAGCTGATGGCGTCGAAAATATCCTGGTTGAGCGGTTCCATGGGCTGGTAGCTGGTGGCGGTCAGTTTGGCGGCGGTTATGGCGTATTCGTGCGCTTTTTTGTCGGGCGTGAGAACCACCAGTTTGTCGTCACGTACCAGGCCGAGCTTCTGGTAGGTGCTGATAAACGCCCGGGGCTTGAAGCCGGTTGCGAGGATGTTGTCACCGTAAAAGGCGCTGGGGTAATCCCAGCCCAGCAGGGCGAACAAGGTGGGCATTATGTCCACCTGGCTGGACAGCTTGTGAATCACTTGCGGCTTTATCAGCGCCGGGGCGTAAATAAGCAGTGGA
>JAMOOS010000306.1 GCA_027065245.1 Desulfuromonadaceae bacterium
CGCCTCCAGCACTAACGTGCCGCTGCCGCACATGGGGTCGTACAACGGCGCCCCCGCTCGCCCCAGTTCCTCCCAGCCGGCACGCACCAGCAGCGCGGCGGCCAGGTTCTCTTTCAGCGGCGCGCTGCCGCCATCACCGCGATAACCGCGCCGATGCAAACTGTCGCCGGATAAATCGAGGCTCAAAATCATCTCGCTGCCGCGCACAAACAGGTTAAGACGCCAGTCCGGCTGGCGCACCCGAATATCAGGGCGGCAACCGCAGCGATCGCGCAGCCTGTCCACCACGGCGTCTTTCACCTTGAGCGCGGCATAGCGGGAATGGGTAAAAGCACACGAACGCTGCAAATTGGCATCCACAGCCAAAGTGCAGGCGGCGTCAAAATGCTCCTCCCAGGCAAACGCATACACCGCCGCATATAGCGCCGCAGCGTCGGCAACCTCGGCACGCACCAGCGGCAGCAATATCCGCCCCGCCAGCCGCGACCACAGGCAGCAGCGATACGCCAGACGCAGATCGCCACGAAACTCCACGCCGCTGCGCGTATGGCGCACGTCAGCCGCACCCAGGGCGGCAAGCTCCGCCGCCAGCAGTTCTTCCAAACCTTTGGCGGCGGTGGCAAACAGAGACAGATCGTCGCTATCCATTACCGCTTTCACCCGCTATGCGGCACCTATCTCAACCAGCTCCAGCGCAAAGTTGAGCGCCTTGCCCGCCATGGGGTGATTGCCGTCCAGGGTAATCTTGTCACCATCAATGGCACTAACAGTAACCACCAGCGGCAAACCCTCTTCAGTCTCGGCCTGCAACTGCATCCCCACTTCCAGATCCAAATCTTCCGGCAGCAGCTCGCGCTCCACCGTCACCAACTGATCGGCGTCGTAATCACCGTAGGCGTCGACAGCCTCGATGCGAACCTGCTTTTTATCACCTGGCTCCATCCCTTCCACCGCTTTTTCAAAGCCGGGGATAACCTGAGATGCGCCAATGGTAAAAACCAACGGCTCACCACCGGTAGAGGAATCGAACTCGCTGCCATCGTCAAATGTACCCACGTAATGTACCTTTACCTCGTCGCCTTGCGCCGCAGTTGCCATAATTCGTGCATCCTTTGTGTTTGTTGTTTGTAGTGTTATGCCGCCAACGCAGCAAGAAGCTGCTGTAACTCCTCAAAGCAGCCATACGGAATGGCACCAATAGCGCGTATTTTGCCAAGTTCGGCACCGCCATCTTCTATGCCATGAAAATCGGAACCGCCGGTCACCAGCAGCTCGCGCCGCCGTGCCTGGGTAAGATACCACTCAATCTCGGCGCAGTCAGCGCCATTGTTGTACACTTCCATGCCATGCAGACCGATCTCGCGCAACTCGTCGAGAAGACGCTTCATCGCCTGCTGATCACGGGTTATATAAGGGGGATGCGCCAGCACGGCCACGCCGCCGCTGGCTTTGATCAGCGCAATGGCCTCATCCACGGGGAAAAAACACTTGGCAATATTGCATGGCACCAGATAACGGCTAAAGGCATCTTCCACACTGGCGGCATAACCCATGCGCATCAGCTCCATGGCAATATGCGGCCGTCCCACGGCGCCGTCGGCCCGCGCCTGAACGCGCTCGAAATCCACCGGCTCGTCACCGCGCCGACACAACAGCTCGTTTATTTTGTCGACAATACGCCTACTGCGCTGGCGGCGGAAGCGTTGAAACTCGTCGAGAGAGGCGCGCAGCACAGCACTGGAGCTGTCAAAACCGTAGCCGAGCAGATGCACATCGTGATACTCGCCCCACACACACGACAATTCCACCCCGGAGATCACCTGTATGCCCAAATCGTTGCCAGCACGACGCGCCGGCTCAACGCCGTCGATATTGTCGTGATCGCACAGCGCCAATGCCGTAACCCCGGCCCGCGCCGCCTTTTCCACCACCTGCTGCGGAGTAAAAAAACCGTCGGAACAACGGCTGTGAATATGTAGATCGATCAAACCGTGCATTACCCCTCCACTACTCGCCACCAATCATCACGAGCAACAGTAACACACCCGCCAGCCACCACCAACAGCTTCAAAGCAAAAACAACCGCTAGTCTGCATGGGATAAACAACTGTTTGCCAGTGACCACCAGTTTCCCAACAGACTTTCTGCAATATCTATCCATCTGTGCCTTGATGTCATTGTGCCGGTGTTACAAAATTGCATGGGACTTCGATTTGGTCTGTTTACCCTCATATAGCCTCAGCATAAAACGGCGAAGGCACCGTCGGATAGGCTCGAAAAACGTGTAGAAATATGTCTTCCGCCTTGGCCACGACCTCTTCTTCCGAATAACTGTCAACCGGCAAGCCGGTCTTATCGCTCCATAGAAAGTCTCGGATTGTTATTCGTACCGTATCACGCGTTGTTTCCTTATCGCGCCAATGATCAATCTTTAGTTTTTCTGCTTTCAGGGTTTCCAAAAGCTCAACGGCGACTTTTTTTACCCGGTTGATGTCAGCAGTGCTCAAATCCGGCTTTTTCAACAAATCGAAGAGGGCCAGGGATTCCTCGTCAAGGCCCTCACGTATGGCCCGTCTTTCCTCCTCATCAAGAGCATCTACCAGTTCGAACAGGGCTTCAAATGTCTTTTCGATAGTTATCCGGTCCTTCTCACGGTTGTACTCAGCCACAATCTCTTCGTAATGACGCTGAAAATCCGTGCGCAATGGATTTCGTTCCAAGAGCCGCTGAAGCCTGCTTTCGATGGCCTGTTTCAGGTTCTGGACTGTTGTCCGCTTTGCAGGACTCCGCTCGAACTCTTTCCGCAGCCGCTCAAAATCGATCTTGCTGATGTCGTAAGGAGCCTGCTCCTCTGCCACCATGTTGGCCTGTGTCACGATGGCTTCATCGACCACTTGGTGAAGCTTGCGGATGATGTCGGTAATATCCGCGCGGTCCCGGTCCTGCTGCAGGCTCTTGTAAACGATATTTATAGCGCCATATTCCGCGCGATGTGTGTTCACGCCCTTGACGTTGATGCAGGCTTTGAACTTCTTAAAGACTTCCCGGCACATCACCTCGAAACGCTTGCGCGTCTCGTCATTCTCGTTAGCTGCTTCCTTCGCAGCCAGGATAGCGGCATTCCGCTCGAATCCGGTCTTCGTGATGATGTCGTCCAGTGACGCACCGCGCTCAGCCAGGAACACTCGAACGAATGCAATGGCTTCCTCCAGGTCAGCCAATAGTTCCTCTTCGGGTTTGGCGGGTTCCCGTTCCCCTTCTTCACCTCCGTGCCCATCATCGGCTCTGCCCGCGAAGGTGGCCAAGGCCTTGCGCAGGTTTTTGAGGATGCCGCAGTAATCGACGATGAGTCCGTTATTTTTCCCTTCGTTCACACGGTTGGCGCGGGCAATAGCCTGCATGAGGGTGTGCGCCTTGAGCGGTTTGTCAAGATAGAGAGTTGATAGACTTGGAACATCGAAGCCGGTCAACCACATGGCGCAGACAATAGCGATCCGGAACGGGTGTTCCTCCTCCTTGAACGCCTCGTCCAGATCCATCCGCTGCATGTTACGAAACTGCGGTTTTTCACGCATGGCTGGCGGCAGGTCCATTCCTTCCTTGATGAGTTTTCGATGGGGCTTGATATCCAGGCCCCACTTCTGGAACTTTTCCACCTCGCCCTGTTCTTCACTGACCACGACAGCCATACGCGTCTGGCGCATCCATTCAATCTGTCGGCGACGGTATATCTCCTCCTGTTCGTCGGGAACTCTCCCTAATTCGGCTTCCAACTCGTTGATGCGTTTGTTCCAGTACTTGAATATCAAGTTGTACATCCGTACGCAGGTGACCTTGTCAATGCAGACCAGCATCGCCTTGCCGCTCTCCCACGCATTCGAATAGTGCCGCACGAAATCGCGGGCGATCTGGTCCAGTCGCTTACCGGCAGTGATAATGTGGTAGTCGCGCTTCAGTTCCCGTTCCAGCCGCTGTTCGACATCCACATCGTCCGTTTCGATCTCTTCCAGTTTGGCGGCAATGCGCTCGTTCAGATCACCCACCGCCACGCCGAGCTTATCGCCCCGTGCCTCGTAATAGAGCGGTACAGTGGCCCTGTCTTTGACTGCCCGCTGAAAATCATAGGTTGAGACGTAATCGCCAAACACCCGCCTGGTGATCTCGTCATCCTTGAACAGTGGCGTACCTGTAAATCCTATGTAGCTGGCGTTTGGCAATGCATTTCGCATGTTCAGTGCCAGTGTTCCGTACTGCGTCCGGTGTGCCTCGTCAGTTATAACAATGATGTCATCCCGCTGGCTGTAGCCATAGTCAGGGTCCACATCTTGATTGAATTTTTGAATCAGGGAAAAGATGAGTGCTTTGTGCTGGGCAAGGAGACGGCGCAGATGTCCGCCGCTGGTTGCGCGGCACGGGTCGCGGTCATTGTCCACAACACCACATCCAGCGAACGTTTTGTAGAGCTGGGTGTCCAGGTCCTCGCGATCAGTCAGAATCAGAAAGGTGAAATTGCCGCCGAGCTTGCGATGAACCTTGCGGGTAAAAAATACCATCGAGTAGCTCTTGCCGGCGCCCTGGGTATGCCAGAATACCCCCAGCTTGCCCTGGCGGTTCTTGCGATCCCTTACCGCCTTGATGGCCCGATTGACGCCCAGAAACTGGTGGTTGCGAGCCAGTATTTTCTTTGGCTCGCCGGACGAATCGTCAAAGAGGATAAAGTTTTCGACGATGTCCATGAAATATTGCTTCGCGCAGACGCCCCTGAGCAGGGTTTCCATATCCACCACGCCGGGCTCTTCCTCGGCCAGACGCTTCCACTCGTGAAAGTGCTCCCATCTACTTGAAATGGAGCCGATACGCGCCTTATCGCCGTTGCCTATCATGACAATGGCATTGTGATGAAAGAGATGCGGAATGGTGTCCTTGTAATCCGCGAGGTTCTTCTCGTAGGCGGTTCGCAAGTTCTTGTGGATGTTCTTGCACTCGATGAAAAGCAGCGGCAGGCCGTTTACAAAGCCGATGATGTCCGCCCGGCGGCGGTAAAGATCGCCGCGCACCCACAGTTCACGCACGCACAGGAAGTGGTTATTCTCCGGGATATCAAAATCGAAGACCTTAAGACGTTGCCTGACCCGCTCTCCCTTGTCATTGCGCAAGGTCACCTGGACCCCATCTTTGAGCAAAGTGTATTTCTCCCGGTTGGTGACCAAAAGTGTCTGCGTCGCGATGGCTGCGGTAATCTGCCGCACGGCGTCGTCGTAAGCGCTCTGGGGTAAACCCGGGTTCAGGTCAACGAGTTTGAGCCGCAAATACCGGGTGAGGACCACTTCGTGGTCTGATTTTCGCCCCAACAGGCTGTCCGGCCCGAAGTCCTCGTTGTTGTAAGCATACACCGAATCCCAGCCCAGCTCCTTTTCGAGGTACTCGGCCGTGGTCTGTTGAACCAGAGTGTCTTCGGTATATGCGTTGTATGTCATAAACTTATCCCACCCAATAAATTTGGATTATCTGCCAACATGGCCCGTTTGGCCCCTTTATGGCCCCTTTGCGTTTCATAACGAAACGCATGCCTCATGACCCGTTTGGTCCCTTTATGGCCCCTTTCGCAATGACGTAATAAGTTCCCTTGCCGGTCGTGCCGACCTTTTCAAAAATGCCCTTGGCAACCAAATCTGTCAGATCGCGGTGAGCCGTCCGCTTCGCTATACCAACCAACTCTTGATACTTTGAATTCGTAACAGAGCCGTGTTCCCTGGCGAATTCTACGGCTCTTTTTTGCCTATCTGATACACCAAGAGCAGAAAATCGCGCACCGCATAGCGGTCCGCCTGAAGTTCTTTTTGCACGCTACTGACGAATATCTGTTCCATTACTGCTGGTCTCTAACAATAATCGGTATGCTCACCATATTTGCAACCGGGGTGTAAATATCCACATCCTGCGCTGGGGTATGAATAGAAATAATGAGGGAATATCTCGTTTTTCGTTCCCATCGGCCTATCCAAGGCCGTTCCCGCCACCAGCCAATGACCGGATATACTCCGACCATATTGCATGTCGCCAAATCAGCGGCCGTTCCCTGCCATATATCTGAATGGATCGAGCCCTGGTCTCTCCCGTTGGAACCAATCCGCCAGCGTTCACTTCCGCTGCTTGAGTCAGGCTTTTCACCATCTTCTCTTGCCGCGGCGTTGAGTCGCTGAAGGAATGTATCACGGTCTTCGCCGACATTATTCAAGTCAAAACGCAACGCATGAGACGCATAACGGTACCGGTCTTTCCAGCCGACTTCGCCTGGCCCCGGTATCCAGTACGGTCACAGCCACGGCGGGATCTTCAGATACTGACAGGCGAAAGCGCAGTTCTTTCACCCACTTGATCTGGTCTTTGTTGTTCAGTCCAAGGAAGAAGTGGGCCGTCTCCTTGGCACGCCTGAATTCTGCGATTTCAGGACTGGA
>JAMOOS010000307.1 GCA_027065245.1 Desulfuromonadaceae bacterium
CTTACCGCGACAACACTGGCACGCCACATCGCCATCGGCAACGCCCTTATAGCCATCGACAGCGACAACGAAAACCGCGCCCTGAGCATTATCGACACCTGCCTGACCAAAACGCTGAAGGGGATGGATTCTGCACGGGTGTGGTCATGCAGTAACGGTTTTGCCGGCGTTGCCAACAGTGACGATCCGGTCGCGGCGCTGCGCTGGGTGCTGGAGCAGCCGGGCAACGCTATCTACGTATTTCTTGATCTGCAACACTACTGGCACGACAATCCGCTGCTGCAGCGCCTGCTCAACGATTTTGCCACCGGCCAGCGGCCGGAACATAAATGCCTGGTATTCATCGGCAGCGCCATTCAACTGCCGCAAGCAGTCAACCGCCATGCCGTATACCTTGACCTGCCACTGCCCGACGGCGCCGAAATCAGCGCATTTATCGAACAGTGCGCCAAAGACAATCCGTTGCTGGCCCAACTGCTAACCCAACCAGGCGCACTGACACGCCTGACCACTGCCGCGCGCGGCCTCGATCTGATCCAGATAAAACGCAGTCTGCGCATGCTTAAAATTATCCGCTGCCACAACCTGGGCCAGGCGGTAAACGCCATCCATCAGGAAAAGAAACACGCCCTGCGCCGCCACGCCATGATCGATTTTGTCGATAACGATCCTCACGCCACCAGTGTCGGCGGCATGGAAAACCTGAAACGGTGGCTGAAGAAACGGGAGCGCGCCTTCGGTAAAGAGGAAAATTTACGCAGCGGCAACCTGCCCGCCGGCATACTGCTGATGGGAATCAGCGGCTGCGGCAAGAGCCTGTTTGTCAAAACCATCGCCGCCAGCTGGGGGCTGCCGCTGCTGCGTCTGGATATGGCCACCATCTACTCCGGTATTCACGGCACACCGGAATACAGCCTGCAGCTGGCGTGCAAAACCGCCGAAACCCTGTCGCCGTGCGTATTGTGGATTGATGAGATAGAGGCGGGCATTTCGGAACACGGCTTCAAAAGCGGCGGCGGCTCCGCCTCGCGCGTGCTGGGATACTTCCTTACCTGGATGCAGGAAAAACGGCGGCCGGTGTTTGTCGCCGCCACCGCCAACGCCATTGAAATGCTGCCGGCGGAAATTTTGCGCAAGGGGCGTTTCGACGAGATTTTCTACCTGTCTCTACCCAACCTGCATGAGCGTGAAGAGATTTTCCGCATTCACCTACACCGCCTCGGCCTGGATCCGGAAGAATTCGATCCGGCCACTCTGGCGCATTCCAGCAAAGGATTTTCCGGTGCCGAAATCGAAATCGCCATCAGCAGTGCCAGTTTTGAAGCCCTGGGTGCCGAGCGGCCTTTGACCAACAGGGATATCATGGACGCCATCGCCCAGACAGTGCCCATCAGCGTAACCATGGCGGAGCAGATCAAAAAGATCGAAGCGTGGGCGTTCAAACGCGCCGTACCAGCCTCCGACCCTGAGTAGCAGCTATTTGTCGCCCTTGCGTGCCAGTTCCTGCGCCAGTTCCACCAGTGCATCGGCCAGCTCCGCCTGAGGCAGACGGCGCACAACCTCCCCCTTGCGAAACAGCAGCCCACTCTCGCGTCCGCCGGCAATACCGATATCCGCCTCACGCGCTTCGCCGGGGCCGTTGACCACACATCCCATCACCGCAATGGTCAACGGTGCCGTCAGCGTGGCCAGCCGCTGTTCCACCTCCTCGGCAATAGATATCAGATCCACCTGACAGCGACCACAAGTAGGACAACTGACAAACACCGGCCCGCGCTGGCGCAATTCCAGTGCCTTCAAAATCTCCCAGCCTACGCGCACCTCCTCCACCGGATCGCCGGTAAGAGACACGCGAATGGTATCGCCAATGCCATCGTACAGCAACGCGCCAATCCCCACGGCACTCTTGATGGTACCAGCCCAGGTGGTACCAGCCTCGGTGATCCCCACGTGCAACGGGTAATCCACCTGATTTGCCAGCAGCCGGTACGCGGCCACGGTGCGGCACACATCAGAAGCCTTCAGGCTCACCTTGATCTCGGCATAGCCCAAGTCTTCGAGAATGCGGATATGCCCCAGCGCACTCTCCACCATGGCGGCGGCACTGGCGTGGCCGTGCTTTTCCAGCAATTCCCGCTCCAGCGAACCGCCATTCACCCCGATCCGAATCGGCAGACGCCGCTCTGCGCACGCCTTGACCACCTCCTCCACCTTCCAGCGCTCACCAATGTTGCCCGGGTTGATGCGTAAACCCGCCACCCCGGCCTCCACCGCCAGCAACGCCAGCCGATGATCAAAATGGATATCCGCCACCAGCGGCACCGCGCAGAGCGGCACCAGCCGTTTAAGCGCCCGCGCCGCGTCCATATCGGGCACAGCACAGCGGACAATCTCGCAACCGGCGGCAACCAGCGCCTCAATCTGCGCCGTCGTCGCCGCCACATCACGAGTATCGGTATTGCACATGGACTGCACCGTTACCGGCGCCCCGGCACCGATGGCCACCCCACCCAACATCAACGCACGCGTTTTACGCACCTTGTCACATTCCCCCATATATCACCTTCGCAAAGTAAACCCGCAAAACAGGAACACACCCCTTATTTCCATCAACTCCGTCACTGCACCACCATCTCCCACCCGAACCCGGCCAGGCCGTTTTGCCGCCGCTTCAGGGAAAGTCAGACAGCCTCCCAGGCAGGTGGTTCGTGGCTGATTATGGACTAAACAGTAACAAATTGCCAGCGACGGAACTTCAAAACCCAGGTAACGTGTGTTCGTTCGTGTGATGGCGGAAAAACATAAGCAATGTCAACGCGCACCATAAGGCAGTAAAGCAAGAACAGCCCCAGCCTGCAATGTTGCATGTGAGGATTGACACCTGTGCGCGCAGCGGTTACTGTCGCCTGAAACTGGAGTTTCCTATCACATACAACAGGTTTATTTATGCGCACACCCCGGCGAAAAAAAACACCGCCCCAGGCCACAGCCACCGTCACCATAACCGCTCTCAACGCCGACGGCATTGGCGTGACCACATACAACGGCAAGCCGCTGCTGGTCCCGGCCTCTCTGCCCGGGGAACGGGTGCGGGTAGTGCTGGAACATCAGGGGCAGAACCGCTGTTCCGGGCGGATCAGCGGCATAGAGGTAAAAAGTGAACAGCGCGTTATTCCCGGCTGCGGCAAGGCGCAGGAATGTCCCGGTTGTCCGCTAATTCATCTGGGTTATCCGTTTCAGCTCCGCTACAAGGAGCAGCGCGTTAACGACGCCCTGCGCCAGTATCCGGCGTTGAAGCATCTGCGCCCGGAGCCGGTTATGGCGGCAGCGGCCACCTTCGGCTACCGCACCACCGCCAAGCTGGCCATTGCCAAGGTGCGCGGCAGGGCACAGGTGGGGCTGTATCGGCGCGCCACGCATGAGGTGGTGGATATCGGCAACTGCCCGCAGCAACATCCACTGATCAACAAGGTGGTCAAGGCTCTGCGCGAGGAGATTGAGCGGCAGGATATCTACGTCTACAACCCGCGCAATCGGCGCGGTCTGCTGCGCTACCTGGCGGTGCGCGTCAACAGCAATGGCACCAAGGCGCTGGTAACGCTGGTGTGCAGCGAACGCAACCAGCGCGAGATGATCCACCTGGCCAAATGGCTGAAAAAAAAGGTGCCGGAGATTATCGGCGTACATCAGAACATCAACGCCAGCAGCGGCAATGTCATCTTTGGCGCTACCACTTTCAAGCTCCTCGGTGCCGACGACCTTATCGACACCATGGGGGCGGTGCGTCTGCGCCTGTCACCCAGCTCGTTTTTTCAGGTAAATCATACCCAGGCGGCACGCATCTACGCGCTGGTGGAGCAGTGGGCGCAACTGGAACGAAACGACGCGGCACTGGATATGTACTGCGGCGTAGGCGGTATCGCCATGCACCTGGCACGCAGCGGTGCCGCCGTTACCGGCGTGGAAATCAACCCAGAGGCCATCGCCAACGCCAAAGCGGCCGCGCGGCTCAACCGCCTCGACAACTGCCGCTTTATCGCCGCCGACGCCGCCGCAGTGATGGAGGAGTTAAGCGCCGAGCTACCGCAGTTGCGCACAGCGGTAATCAACCCGCCGCGCAGCGGCTGTGCCGAAAACGTCCTGGCCGCGCTCGCTGCGCTGGAACCGCAAACCATTATCTACGTCTCGTGCAACCCGATTACCCTGGCGCGCGATCTCAACCTGTTGCAGCAACACGGTTACCGCGCTCGCCAGTTGCAGCCGGTGGATATGTTTCCACAGACAGCCCATGTGGAATCGGTGGTGCGCCTGACCAGAAGCTAGACCGACGTATAAAATCTTTACCGCCTGATAACAAGGAGACCGACCCTATGACCTGCATAGATTGTCGCAAATTGCAATGCCCGCGCCCGGTACTGGAAACGCGTAAACACATTATGGCCAACCCCGGTGAAGCGTTTGAGGTACTGGTAGATAACGAGGTGGCGCAGGCCAATGTCACCAGACTGGCCAACAAAGAAGGCTACAGCGCCAGCGCCGCCAGACGTGGCGACGCGACCATCGTCATCACCCTCACCCCCGCCGCACCCGGCCAGTCGACGGCGGAGATACAAGCGCACCAGGCCAGCGCCACGAGCGCTGCCAACGTAGTCTACATCGCCAGCGACTGCATGGGCAGCGGCAGCGATGAGCTGGGGGCGGTACTGATGCGCAATTTTGTTATCACCCTGGCACAAACCACGCCACTACCCGCCACCATTCTACTGGTGAACAGCGGCGTCAAGCTGGCCTGCACCGGCTCACAGGTGCTGGAAGCGTTGCAACAACTACATCAGGCCGGAGTGGAAATCTGTGCCTGCGGCCTGTGTCTGGACTTCTTTGACCTCAAAGAACAGTTGCAGGTAGGCCGGGTTTCCAACATGCTGGAAACCATCGAAACTTTGCGCGACGCCACCGGTGTCATCCGCCCGTAGCTAGCAGCCTGTCGGACTTTCCATGCATCGGCTGCAAAACCCGACAGGCTCCTAGATAAAACACTTGAACAGAAACTGCGTACCTGCTATACAACATCAGTACACGGGAGTAGTAAGTAGCCTGGTGGCGCTCACGGTCTTCAAAGCCGATGGGGGGCGCATCCCGTCCCCGGTGGGTTCGATTCCCATCTGCTCCCGCCAAAAAAAATAAGCAAGGCCGTCCGTACTGGACGGCTTTTTGTCTTTCTGCGTACGTCACATTCCTGGCGACGCAACCTGCACAGCTCCAGGCAACATACATTTTACTCCTGCTGAAAAATTTATTAAATGACACGAACACACTTTTCGGTTAACATGCTGCCGCTTTCCAGATGCTTGTAACGAGCTTAATAGGGAATCCGGTGCAAATCCGGAACGGGCCCGCCGCTGTAACCGGGGACGAACGCCGCAATGATGTCACTGTCTGCATGTGCTAAATAACGCAGGTGGGAAGGCGCGGCAAGTAGGTTGAACCGGAAGTCAGAATACCTGTCTGGGATGGTAGTCAAGGTTGGTTCTGCGCGGAAAACAGGGCCGGCGATAGTGCTGTATTCGTGGAAAAATCAGGGAATCCTCGAATCGATTTATCCTTTAAATTGGTTCGGGGATTTTTTTATGCGCCGAACCGCAAACCAACGAGGAGGCGAACACCATGACGGCAAGAAGATTATTACTGCTGATTTTGCTCGCGCTGACAGTGGCAGCACCGCTATGGGCGGCAGAACAACAGGACACCACCATGGACGATGTGGTGGTAACCGCATCACGCAGCGCCGAACAGCGCCGCTGCATCAGCGCCAACATCACCACCATCGACAGCGCCGAGTTGCGCTCTTCCACCAGTCGTAGCGTGGGTGAGGTACTGGCGGAAAAGGGGCTGGGGCATATTCACGCCTATCCCGGCGCGTTAACTTCCATCGGTATTCGCGGTTTCCGCACCGACAGTCACGGCAACGATCTGCTCGGCCATGTACTCATTCTGCTTGATGGCCGTCGTGCCGGTAGTGGCAACGCGGCCAAATTTCTTACCAAAAACGTCGAACGGATAGAAATTATCCGTGGCCCCGGCGCGGTGCAGTATGGTTCTTCCGGCATGGGCGGCGTGGTTAACATCATCACCCGCAAAGGGGATAAAAACTCTTTGTTTGTCGCTGGCGGTGTTGGTTCGTTCAACGCCAGCGAGGGCAGCATCGGCGGCACGGCCAATCTTGACGGTGTCGATTTTGCCGGAGCATTTACCCGCCGCAGCCGCGACGCCTACAACAGCGGTGACGACAAGCGCTACAACAACACCGACCTCGACGAACAGACTGCCGTCAGCGCCCAGTTGGGTTACACCTTTGCCACCAATCAGCGCGTGGGAA
>JAMOOS010000308.1 GCA_027065245.1 Desulfuromonadaceae bacterium
TGGAGGCATACCAGCCGCGCCGCTTCGCCACTGCCGCCGGTGTTGGCGCCACCAGCAAAAGCACCGTGGCGGCGCAGCGTTTTAACCCCCGTCTCGAAGTGGTGGGAATGCGGGTGGAACAGGCGCTGCCGCTGGTGGAGCGCCTTATCGACGATGCATTGCTCAACGACTGGCGTGAACTCAGCGTGGTGCATGGCCGCGGCAGTGGCATTCTGCGGCGCGAAATCCGCCAGTGTCTGGCGCAGCATCGGGCGGTGAGCGCGTTTTATTCGGCTGATAACGCCAGTGGTGGCGATGGAGTTACTGTAATCGAAGTGGGGGACTGATGGGGGAGCGGATTCCAGAGGAGATAATTGCCCAGGTGCGTGAGCGGGTGAATATCGTCGATCTGGTACGCGGCCACGTGGAGTTGAAACGTTCCGGCGCGAATTATGTCGGCTTGTGTCCGTTCCATCACGAAAAAACTCCGTCGTTCAGTGTCAACGAGGCAAAGCAGTTTTTCCATTGTTTCGGCTGCGGCGTCGGCGGCAACGTGTTCAGCTTTGTCATGCAGATGGAAGGGTTGTCCTTTCCTCAGGCGGTAAAGCAGTTGGCGCAGCGCTGCGGCGTGGAGATTCCCGAACGGGAGGCCAGTGCCGAGCAGTTGCGCCGCCAGCGTGAGCGGGAGCAGTTGCGCGCCATCTACACATTGGCGGCGCAGTTCTACCACAATCTGCTGTTGGGCGACGAGTGTGCCGGGGTTGCCCGTTCTTATCTGCGTCGGCGCGGTTTCAGCGGCGACATGGCGCGCCGTTTTCGCCTGGGTTTTGCTCCCGACAGTTGGGACGCGCTGTGTAACCGGCTGCGCGCTGCCGATATTGAGCTGGAACAGGCGCGCAAGCTGGGGCTGGTGTGCCTGGCCCGGGATGAGCGCCGTTACTACGACATGTTTCGCCAGCGCCTGCTGTTTCCCATCGAGGATGATGGCGGCAACGTGGTGGCGTTTGGCGGGCGGGTACTTGACGATAGCCTGCCCAAGTACATAAATTCACCCGAGTCGCCCCTGTATCAGAAAAGTCGGGTGTTGTACGGGCTGCATCAGGCCAAAACCGCCATGCGCCAGCGGTGCAGCGTGGTGGTGGTGGAGGGTTA
>JAMOOS010000309.1 GCA_027065245.1 Desulfuromonadaceae bacterium
GGCAGCAACAGGGCGATTGAAGCGATAGCTGGCGATAAACAGGTTCATCCCCACCGGCGGCGTCAGATAGCCGATCTGCATATTGGCAAGAAAGATGATCCCCAAATGTACCGGATGGATACCGTAACCAACCGCCACCGGCAATATCAGCGGCACCACCAGCACCAGGGCGGAAAAAATATCCAGAACCGCGCCGAGGAAAAGGAGAAACAGGTTAAGCAACAGCAGAAAAGCCAGGCGGCTGTGAACATTGGCGCGTACCAGGTCAAACAGTTGCTGCGGCAGGCCGGAATCTATCATGGCGTTGGTGGAAGCCAGCGACACGCCGAGGATAATCAGAATCCCACCTACCAGCACCATGGAACGGTGCATTACCTGCGGCAGTTCCTTAAGTGATATTTCGCGCAGGATCACCACCTCCACCACAAATACATAGCAGGCAGTCACCGCCGCCGCCTCCGATACGGCGAAATAGCCGCTGTATATTCCCCACAATACCACCACCGGCAACGGCAGTTCCCACAATGCGGCACGACTGGCACTCAACACCCGTCGCCAGGCAAAGGGCTGTAGCTGCCGCGGCTGATGACGTTTATGCCACCAGCACCAGCCGCTTAAGGCCAGCAGCATCAGCACACCGGGTAATATCCCGGCGCGAAACAGTTGATCTATGGACACTGCCGGAGAGATGTTGAGTTGCTGGGCGACAATTCCGTACAAAATAAGGGGCAGAGACGGGGCAAACAATAAACCGAGGCTGCCCGAGGTCGTTACCAGCCCGAGGGAAAAATCCTCGCTGTAGCCGCCCTGACACAGCGCTGGATACAACAACGCTCCCACCGCCACAATGGTGACGCCGGAAGCGCCGGTAAAGGCGGTAAAAAAGGCGCACACCGCCAGAGAGACAATCCCCAGCCCGCCCGGCAGCCAGCCGAGCAGCGCTTCGGTAAGATCGACCAGCCGTCTGGGAGCGCCGCTCTCGCTGAGCAGATAACCGGCAAAGGTAAACAGCGGTATCGCCAGCAATACCGGCATTTCAGCAATACGGTAAAACTCGATAGCCACTACCGACAGGTCGATACCGGCGCAGTAAAACGCCCACAGAGCCGCCGCCGCGATAACAGCAAACAGAGGCATCCCCAACAACGCCAGCACAACCAATACTGCCGCCAGCGCCATTATATCTCTCCATCGTCACTGTGCGCCAGATGCGGCAGCAGCGTCAAGGTTGCATAGCGCCACGCCATAAGGGCAAACCCGACGGGAAGAACGCACTGAAACCACCAGGAAGGATAGTGCCCCAGCAGCAAGCTGTTATATTCCGCTTCCATGGCGACAAAACGCCATGATGCCCAGGCCAGCGCTCCACATATCAGCGCCGTGACGGCAAATACCAGACGTTGCGCTGCATTACGCAGGGTTATCGGCAATTTGCGCGCCAGCAAATCCATGCATATATGGTTATTAGTGCGACTGGCTACCATGGAGCCAAGCATGGCCAGCCACAATACGATGATGCGCAGCAGCTCATCGGTCCAGACAAAACCGTTACCGATAATATTCCGCTGAACAATCTGCCCCGCTGCCAGCAATATCAGTGTAGCCAGCAGAATGAACAGCAGCGCATCCTCGGCGCGGCGACACCACAGCAGCGCGGCTGTGAAGTAACGTTTCATTGTCCAACAACAGAGCGACAAGCGTGCAAACGTGCCTGAACACGCTGGTACAGCGCACCGTCGAGTACGCCATCAGTTACCATGCGTTTGATAACCTGCTGCGCTACTGTGTTCCAGCGCGCATATTCGCCTGATGTCGGTTCAACCATCTGCAACCCCTCATGTTGCAGCACTGCCAGCGCTTGTTCATCATCAACCAGATTCTGCTGGTCAAAATTACGATACATCTGTTCCAGCACCGCACGCACCACCTTGCCATCGGCGGGTGACAACCGCGCCATCACCCGCTTGTCGATAACCAGCGCACCATACACATACACCAGCGGCAACCGGGTAATGTAATGCAATTGGGTATACCACTGGAACGCCAGCGCCCCCAGCGGCGATGTCCCGACAATATCCACCAGCCCGGTCTGCAAGCCGGTGAGTACATCTGACAGAGGCAGGGTAACCGGCGCCAGACCCAACGCCTCAAGCACCGCGTAGCCAACGCGATCACCCTCCGGCACCCACACCTTGAGTCCTTTCATCTCGGCAGCGTTGTGGATGGGCATTTTGCTCATCAGATTGGCGTAACCGCCGCTGGCAAAACCAAAACTGACAAAGCCGCGCTTGAGCAGGCGGGCAGCTATCTCCTTATCCATTTTCTGCCGCAGACAATTCATCTGCTCCACCGACGCCGTAAGCAACGGCAAGCTGTACACCACAGCTCCAGGGCTGATGGCGCTCAAACCGCTGCCGGTGAGAGCCGCGCCGTGCAATTGGCCGACACGAATCTTGCGCAACACGCTCTTCTCGTTGCCCATGACCCCACCACCGTAAAATTTGAGACGCACCCTGCCGTCGGTCTGCGCTTTTACCTGTCCGGCGGCGCTGCGCATCTGGCGCATCCAGCTGGAACCTTCCGGGGCTATGGTCGCTATTTTGATGGTGGTAGCAGCATTGGCGGCAACAACAGTTACCAAAAGAAACAACAGAGAACAAATACACTTGCGCATGGGAGTGCCTCAATCAGGGAAAATAGTCATCACTTTCTGACAACAGCATTGCCGCCTGCCGCTGTGCCAGAACATTGGTCAACGTCAAACCGTTGGCATGGGGATCAGCCGCCAGCACCTGGTGCAGCAAACGATCGTGCAGTTCACGATTGTATACCAGGCGGGCATAATAGCGGGCGTAAGCCACCGGAACGCTTAAATCGCTATTGCTGCCAACGGTCAGCGCACGTTCAAAACAACGGCGCGCCTCGTCCGGTCTGCCACCCAGAGAAGGAGGACGCAGGCTGTGCAGTATGCCCAGATACATCCAGGCGTGGCCGTGATCATAGCTTTCGTCCAGTTCTGTTATCCGCTGCAACGCCGCCGTCAGCTTCGGCACCGCCGCCAGCGCCGTCATATCATCACTGTGATTCTGCGCCCAGACCAGCCAGCTTACAGTAAAAGCATACAACGCATCCAGATCACCATCATCCAGTTTTTGCAACCGCTGCCGGAACAAAGTGTTTCCATCAGTGGACAGACCGCAGGCAGCGGAATCGGCGGCACACAACGCCCGCCGACCATAGGCAAAGGCCCGGCTGCTCAGGCGCCGGGCGCGTTGTGCATCAGCACAAAACAGCGCCGCATACATGGAATATAACCGCGCCCCGCCGCACAGCCACTGCTCATCGTCGGGATCAGACAAAATCAAGCTGTCCTGTAACAGCATATAGGCTGGCGCCGCCGCCTGTACCAGTTTAGGATCATCGTGATTGAGCAGCGCAACACGCAGGTTGTCGCCAACGTCGGTAACGGCACAGCCAGACAGCATAACGGCAACCAGAACCATCGCTATCAGCAAACGGGCAATCATCTATGCCTCTCTTGCGTCCAACAGACGCAGCTGCTCTTCCACATGGCGGCGCAAGGCCAGCAACACCCGTTTTCGTTCAATGTTACCATTAATAACCCCCTGCAAACGGCGTTGTAACGCGGTATCGGAGATATCCGCCAGCTCATCCGGCAACAACACTGCCACAGCGTCGCGTACCGCCTGAGTAATAACAGGGCTGGAACCGGCGCTGGAAACAGCCACTTTGAGTTTGCCACAACAAAGCAGCGAGGAAAAATAGAAATCGCATTCCGCAGCACTGGCGGCGTTGTTCACCAGCAAAAAACGGCGCTGTTTCTCACGGCGCAGCAATGCCGCCACCTCAGCGCTGCCACTGGCATCTACTACAATACCGATACCATCCAGATCGGCTGATGCAAAACTGCGCCGATAGATACGACACCTTAGCTGCTCAAACTGTGGCATCACCTCGCGCGCCACGACGTTGAAAGCAATAGCGTTTGCCGTTAGCACCTGCGCTTTACGCAGCGCCACGCTTCCGCCACCTATCAGCAGTATCTGTGGATTATGCAACGTTACCGGCAGGGTATTCACCAACCTCAATCCATAAACGGGATTATACAGCAAAGGGGCCAGCAGGCCCCTTTGACAATTTAATCGAATTCATAACGATACTACCTATTACTGAATAAACGCATCGCGATTCTCTTCAAACACATCTGCAAATTCAGCCGTCATTATCGCCAGTTTCTCAGCACTTATACCAAACTTTTTAACTCCAGCACACCCAGACAGATCAAGGTCTTCATCCGGTTGACGGTAACCTATGCCAAGCTTGATACAAAAATTGGCAGCAATATTTACTACAGCCGCCAGGTTGGCGACATCTTCATCCTCAGCCAACGACATATCCATCTGGCAGTGTACAGCCTCCACCAGCAGTGGCGCAATTTTCCACGAGCTGAGCACCGCAGCGCCAACAGTGGAATACGGCACCGAAAACACTTCTTCCTCCAAAGTCAGGTAATCACCGGCGCCATTGTATACCGCCTCCACCAGCTCACGGTACCGTTCCGGATCGTTGTTGTTACGAACAATTTTGCCCAGATTACTGAACAATCCAGCCAAAAAAGCCTCGTCAGGATTGGCAACTTTAAGTTTTTCACTCAGATAGCGTGCCGCCAGCGCACAGCCGACAGATTCTTCCCACAGCAACTTTTCCAGCAAGCCATACTTGCGATTGACACTGGCCATACTTGACGCCAGCACTAAACTGCGCACCGTTCTTTCCCCGAGCAACACCAGCGCATTCTGCAACGTGGTTATCTGACGGGTAAAACTATACATAGATGAATTGGCAATTTTTAACATTCGCGCCGATACAGCTGAATCGAGAGAGATGGTATCAGCCAACTGCTTGATGGAATTATC
This sequence comes from Desulfuromonadaceae bacterium, assembly GCA_027065245.1. Taxonomy (GTDB): domain Bacteria; phylum Desulfobacterota; class Desulfuromonadia; order Desulfuromonadales; family Desulfuromonadaceae; genus Desulfuromonas. The sequence continues at coordinate 4,938 of JAMOOS010000309.1, forward strand.
AGGATCTTGTAACAATTCCAGCACCTTGACAGCCACTATCGGCATGGGCGGCAAATCACCCACCGTCTCGATTACATCACCATAATCACGCATTACACAATCACCCACAGCTAGAACTTGCCAAATTCATCATCATCCAATGCAATCTGCGGCTGATCACTGCTGCCGCCCCAACCGGACGAATCCGAGGTTGATGCGACAGAAGCCGTCGGCGCAGCAGACGCAGATTGACGCGGCGGCGCCGGATAAGAGGTCTGACTTATTGTCGGCTGCGAACCATCCTGGCGCAACTTGAAACGGCGCAAAATATCTTCCAGTTGCATGGCCTGGTTGGACAATTCCTGCGCGGCAGCGGCTGCTTGTTCGGCACTGGCGGTATTCTGCTGGGTAACCTCATCAATTTTGGCCACACCGTCATTTATTTGTGAAATCCCTTGAGACTGCTCAACACTGGAAGCTGAAATTTCGCCAAGCAGATCGTTGACCTTCTGAATCTCATCAACAATACTGTTGAAAGTAGCAGAGGTGTTGTCAGCAATCTGTGCCCCATACTCAACCTTGCTAACCGAGTTTTCTATTAACTCAGATGTCTCCCGCGCCGCCTTGGCACTGCGTGCCGCCAGGTTGCGCACTTCTTCAGCAACCACGGCAAACCCTTTTCCGTGCTGACCGGCGTGCGCCGCCTCGACGGCCGCGTTAAGTGCCAGCAGATTGGTTTGGAAAGCGATTTCGTCGATAACCTTGATAATCTTGGAGATATTAAGGCTTGACTCGTTAATGTCAGCCATGGCGGTAACCATCTGATGCATCTGCTTGCTGCCTTCATCAGCAGAAGTATGGGTTTGCGCCGCCAATTTGTAGGCAGTCTGGGAATTTTCGGCGTTGGTCCTGGTCTGGGAAGCCAGTTCGTTCATCGAGGCAGAAATTTCCTCCAACGAACTGGCGGAATCGGTAGCACCCTCAGACAGTACCTGACTGGTTTCAGACACCTGCGCTGACCCGGCGGAGATCTGTGAACCACTTACCTGTACACGTGCCAGAATCTCACTCAAATCATCGCGTACCTTCTTAATGGCCATCCGCAACGAGTCCCTCGAATCGCACGGATGAATATCGAAAGTCAAATCGCCACTGGCCAGTTTCTGCAACGAAGCTAGAACGTCCTTCTGCAGAATATCGGCGAAGTTGTCGATTATACGGGCAATATCACCAATCTCGTCTTTACTGTCCATATTGAGGCGGCCGTCGAGACGCCCTTTTTCCATATCGGCAAATATCGCTTTCACCCGGGTTAAGGGCTTGCGAATCATGTTACCGAGCATGAAGTAGATAATTATGATAGTAAGTACAACGCCAACCACAGCGGTAATGACTACCGAATGAAGGCTACTGCTAAGC
>JAMOOS010000310.1 GCA_027065245.1 Desulfuromonadaceae bacterium
GCAGTTACCGCTTCATCCCCGTCTGGCTGCCATGGTGTTGGCCGCCGCAGATGCCAATGAGCTGGTGTTGGCGGCTCATCTGGCGGTTTTGCTGGAGGAAGGATGGCAGGCACTGTCTGTGGCGGCGCGGCGGCGCGGCGGCGTCGATGTGGGCGATTGCCTGACCGTATGGCGCAGTGAGATGCGTGCCGGTGGGTGCACTCGCAGCGCCGCCAGCTTGAGCGAGTTGCTGCGCCGCCTGGGTGTGGCGGACGAACCTTGTGCCGCTGCTGATGCGGCTACGCTGGCGCGGTTGCTGCTGAGCGCTTTTCCCGATCGGGTGGCGCGGCGCCGGGAAGATAGTGCCGATGTCTATCAATTGCGTAACGGCAGCGCAGTAGTTGTGGCGATGGGCAACTGGCCCGCGCCACGCTGGCTGGTGGCGGTACAACTGGAGGCGGCGTCAAGCGGGGAGGTGCGTGTCGCCATGGCGGCACCCTTGACAGAACAACAGGTGCTGGCGCGTTTTGAACATCATTTGTCGTGGCGTGACGAGGTGGTGTGGCAGCACGAACAGCAGCGAGCGGTGCGTCGCCGCTGCCGCCGTCTGGACGCGCTGGTGCTGGCTGCCGAACCGCTGCCGCTGGCGGCGCAGGATGCGCTGGCGCTGCTGCTGGAGCAGATACGCCGCCACGGGCTGGAGCTGCTGGGCTGGGACGATGTCAGCCGCAACTGGTTGCAGCGCGCCCGCTTTGCCGCTGTTCACGGCGACGACTGGCCGCCGCTGGACGATGCGGCACTGCTGGCGGCGCTGGAAAAATGGCTGGCTCCGGCGCTGGACGGTGTTACATCATTGACGCAGTTGCGCAAGGTAACGCTGCTGGCGCCGCTGCGCAACCTGCTTGACTGGCGTTGCCAGCGGCAGATGGAGAAACTGGCACCGGAAAAAATCACCGTGCCCAGCGGTGCCAGGGTACGTATTGATTACAGTGACACTGCCGCTCCGCTGCTGGCGGTAAAGTTACAAGAGGTGTTCGGCTGGCAGGAGTCGCCGCGCATTGCCAACGGACAGGTGCCGCTGCGCCTGCATTTGCTGTCGCCGGCGCGCCGTCCGTTGCAGGTGACCAGCGATTTGGCCAGTTTCTGGCGCAACGGCTACGCCGAGGTGCGCAAACAGATGCGTGGCCGCTATCCCAAACACCCATGGCCGGAAGATCCGTTGACGGCGGTGGCGCAGCGCGGGGTGAAACGGCGCTGATCGGTGTTAAAATGCTGTTGGGGGTGATATTGCATTTCGTTTTCCCGATATGGTTCAACCAATATTGTGGGGATGCGTCGGGAGGGTGGTGTGTCGCGTAGTCTGCTGAGTCTCGCATTGTTCATTGTTTGTTGCTTGCTGGCGGTGATAATGGGCGCGGGCGGGCAGCTGTTGGCGCAACCGGATACTCTGGACCGGAAAATTGCCCAGATGTTGCTGGTCGGTTTTCGTGGCCTGCGGGTGGAGGATTGTCCGTTCATCGGCGCTGATATTGCCCGGCGCAATCTGGGTGGCGTGATTCTGTTTGACTACGATGTGGTGCTCAAACGACATCGACGCAACATCGCGTCACCGGCGCAGCTAAAGCAGCTGGTGGCGGAACTGCAGGGCTTGGCAACGACACCGTTGCTGGTCGCTGTTGATCAGGAGGGTGGGCGGATTGTCCGCCTCAAAGAGCGTTATGGTTTTCCGGCCACGTTGTCTCACCAGCAACTTGGCGCTGTCAATGATCCCGCCGTTACGCGACAGCATACCCTGAAGCTGGCGGCTACCCTGCACCAGTGCGGTATCACGCTCAATATGGCGCCGGTAGTTGATCTGGCCAGTAATCCTGATAATCCGGTCATTGCCCGGCTGGAACGCAGCTTTTCCGCTGATGCGCAAATTGTTACCGCCAATGCTGCCGCTTTTATCGTCGCTCACCATCATTACGGCGTGTTGACCTGCCTGAAACATTTTCCCGGTCATGGCAGTTCCAGCGCCGATTCCCATCTTGGTTTTACCGATGTTAGCGCCAGTTGGAGTGAGCAGGAGCTGGTTCCTTATCGGCAATTGCTCGCCATGAACATGGTGGACGCCATTATGACGGCTCATGTGTTTAACGCCAGACTCGATCACCGTTATCCGGCCACGTTGTCGCCGGCGACTGTTACCGGCTTGTTGCGGCATCAGCTGGGGTTTGATGGCGTGGTGATATCCGACGATATGCAAATGGGGGCGATAACCGATTGTTACGGATTTGCCCGGGCAATTCGGTTGGCATTGGAGGCGGGAGTTGATATTCTGGTGTTCGGCAACAATCTTCATTACGATGAACACATTGTCGCGCGGGTGATTGCTTTGATTCACAAGCTGGTGGATGATGGAGTGATCAGCCCAGAGCGGATCGACAGGTCTTATCGACGAATTATGCGCTTAAAGACAAACCTGAAGCAGTGAGGCTGCAAACATAAAAAACTGCCCGTTCTTTGACAATCAGCTGATTTTATTCTGCTTTTCTGTTATTATAGAAGCGCTTTGAAATTCACCCAAGGAGTTTTTTGTTGTTACATTTCCCCGCTTTTAGCTTGAGCAGTCCAAACAGGAATTCTATACTTCTTGGTCCGGTATGGCTTTGGTCGGTGTGGCCTTGAATCGAAATACTTCGCGGGCTTCACGTGTTGATAAGGCAGCGCCAAAGGCACGCGTCGCTGATGCTAGGCGTTTATGTGCAATAAATACAGATTAAGGATTAAATGAATATGAATGAAGAACCAGTACTAGTTGAATCACCGTTGTCTCAATCTATTTCTAGTGGCGGAAAAACTGTTTCCATTGAAATATATCGTTTAGAAAATGAACCTTCGTGGACTTTAGAAATTGTAGATGAATTTAATAATTCAACGGTATGGGGCGATCCATTTCAAACTGATTCAGAAGCTCTTGTCGAAGCTAAAAAAACAATTTTAGCCGAAGGGATTGATGCTCTCATTGGGCCTGAAAACGGAAAAAGTAACGGCAATTGGAAGTAAGCACATAACAATCCAATTAACCCACGGAACATACTTGTCGGTAACTTGAAAAATTATTGCCAGTAGTAAGCCAATAGATTTTTCCTAGTTGCCGGTACCGGAAAACCAAATTTTTAAGGGTGCCCAAGGTGGTAAACTGCAGGAAAATACCAGAGTATTGCAGTAAGTACAGGTCAGGAGTGATGTGGTTTTGCCTTACTATGTGGGCAAGGATTGCGCAAGATGAGGGTTGTTGTCTGGATGTGCGCGGTTCTGGCGGTGATATTGTTTATGGGGTGGTGAATTTATAACTGCAAAGGAGTAAAAAAATGGCTTCAGCAAACGCCCGCCATATTCTGGTGGATAGTGAAGAAAAGTGTAACGAGTTGAAATCACAGATCGAAGAAGGTGTGATTGATTTCGCCAAGTGTGCGAAAAAGTTTTCCCAGTGCCCGTCGGGACGCAAGGGGGGAGATTTGGGGGCGTTTGCCCAGGGCGAGATGGTGAAAGAGTTTGACGAGGTGGTGTTCAGTGCCGAAATCGGCAAGGTTATGGGACCGGTAAAGACTCAGTTCGGCTATCATCTGATTGAGGTTACCAAACGCTGGTAGCGTAGCCGCTGCGTTGGGGGCAATGGCAACATCAGTGCGCGGCACAGCTTTGAACGGTTGTGCCGCGCGGCTGTATTTTTTAGCGGTGTGCGTCGATAAAAGCGTGAATTTTTTCTGCTGAAAGCAGGACACCGGCCAGGGTGTCGTCGCCAATTTTAAGGGCTGGAAACATGCGTATGCCGGTTTGCCATGCGCGGCTGAAATTGGTGGATATTTCAATGGTTTCCAGCTCTATATCATCCATCTGTTCCAGTACCTTTTTAAGCTCGCGCCCGGCGAGGTGACAGCGCAGTCACAGGGCGGTCTTGTAAAATTCTACCTTCATATCTGGTGTCCTTTCCGGTGTTGCTCAATACAGTTTATGGACGATCTCGGCGATGGTGGCGGCGATAAAACCGCCCATGATGCTCCACAGGCCGTCGCGTATCAGGCGGTATTTGCGGGTAAGACGCTGTTTGCCGAGAAAATATATCTCGTGCAGGTAGGCGTCGTAGAGTTTTTCCTTGTCGGCGATGGTTTCTTTGAAGCGGCGACTGAATTCCTCCTCTTCCAGTTCGGCAAAGGAGCGGAAGTAGAACAGGTTGATTTCACCGCTGGCGTGCAGTGGTGGAATGATGGCCAGAATCGAGCACATGATGGCGGTTAGGCCTGATGCGGCCAGAATCAGTACCGTAGCCAGGCCAAGACGGTCGTACTGGGTCAGTGTTATGGTGATGATGAGCGACGCCGCCGTGATGATTATGGAGGCTTTGGAGTCGGCCATCTTGTTCAGCGTCATGTGTTTGCTCAGCACCATGCGCAGGGCGTTGCTGGCCAGCAGGCGTGGCAAAAATGGTTCTTCAGTGCCGCTCATGTTATTTGTTCCCATCTGTCAGATCGGTAGCTATTGCACTGCATAGTTGGTTTAGCAGTTGCCGCAATGTGGTTACTGTGGCGGCGTAACCGGCGCTATTCTGGCTGGCGCTTAAGTCGAACAGGTGTACTGTGGCAGGCCGTTCAATGCTGTCTACCCACCACTGGCCGCTGATGTGGACGGTGCCGTTAGCTGTGGGGTGGAAGTTGTCAAATATCAGATGCAGATTGTCCTGGCCCGGCAGGGCTACATTGCGCTGTTGCAGTTTGCGCTGAACGTAACGGGCAATCATGCCGGGCAGAGGCTGCCCCCAGCGTTGATAGTGAGCTGGTTGCAGGTGCTGATTATCTTGCTGCATGGTCAGGGTGCCGGTGGTTAAAAATTCCGCCATCTCCACCTGAACGAAAACCGGTTTGACCGCCGTAGTGCCGTTTAATGGCGGTGGTGTCAGCAGATAGTAGCTGGTGGCCGGCGGCCGGACACTGCCGCAGGCGGTGATGCTCAGGACGATGGCACAGGTAATGATAACTTTTATTGCCTTCATTTGGCGGCCTCCGGTTGAGTGTCGGCTGGTTGCGGGTCGGAAAATACGATGCTGCTGGGGCGGGTACCCAGTTGATTGGTAAATTGTTCCACACTGCTCAAGGTCTGCTTGAGTTGCTGCAGGTTCTGATCCATATGGCGGTACAGCGCCGATTGCGAAGAGAAATCCTGTACTGTGGCGCGTAATTGCCGCAACGTGTTTTCAAGTTCCTGCGGCATGGCCTGGGTGGAGTCGCTGGCCAGCAGTTTGTCCAGTTGTACCAGAGCACTGTCGGCGCGTTTGGCGGCGGCACCGATGTTGTGTATGGCGACATCGGCGCTGTTGACCGTGCGTTTCAGTGGCAGTGAGTTTAGTTTGTCGAGGAAGGAGACGATTTTTACCTGAATCTCCCCCAGACCGCTGGATATGGTGGGGATTACCGGATAGCCGCTGATGGTTTTGTCGGGATCAACTGCTTTGTCCAGTTTGTGATATTCAATGGCGATGTAACGTCCGCCGGTGAGCAGATTGCCGGTTTTGAGGTTGGCGCACAGTCCTTTGCTGATACCGGTATGAATAAGTTTTTCCATCCGCTCTACATTGCTGATGGAATCTTCGCCCACCAGGGCTGCCGGGGTGATGGAGATCAGCACCGGAATCGGCGTGCGGCTCTTGCCGATGTATTCGGGTTCGTCAACGATGTAGTCCAGAGAAATATCGGTTACCTTGCCAACGTCGATGCCGTTGTAGGTTACCGGCGAGCCGATTTGCAAGCCGCGTATCGATGTGTTGAACAGTAGCAGGTACTCGGCGATGTAGGCGTAGGTTTTTTCGTTGATGCTGTCGCGGTCGGGAAAGAGCAGAAAGCTGTCGCCGTTTTTTACCGCAGCACCCGGTTTGGTATTGTCGGGCAGGCCAAATTCCACACCGCCGACCAGCATGGTTTCCAGTGAGGTGGCGTTGACGCTGACGCCTTTGGCATTCATCTTTACCGACAGGCCGCTGGCGTTCCAGAAGCGGGTATTACTGGTGATCAGGTCATCGTATGGTGCCTTGATAAAAACTGAATAGAAAATCTGCTGAGTACGGATGTCGAGGTCAGTATTTTCCACCCGCCCGACTTTGAAACCGCGGTACAGAACCGGTTCGCCGACACTGAGTGAATTGCCCAGATGACTGGACAGAGTCAGGCGCAGCCCCTCCACATTGGCCGGGGTGGGTGGAATATCGTCTAGACCGATAAATTTTACCGCCTGTTTTTGGGAGACCCCCGGCGACATCTCGATATAGGCGCCGCTGAGCAGCGTTCCCAGTCCTGATACGCCTGAAGTTCCTATGCGGGGACGAACAACCCAGAACTGGGTATCCTTGACCAACAATGGTGCAGTATCCTTGTTGATTTCGGCGTGGACAATGACTCCGCTGTGGTTGGCGTTAATAGTAACCCCTTTGACAATGCCGATATCGACATTAAGCATTTTGATGTGGGTTTTTTCGGCGGTAATACCGTCAGCGTTGGCAAAACTGATGGTTATATCAGTGCCCCGGTTCTGGTAATCATGTACCACCATAAGAGCGCCGATCAGCAGCGCTACTGTAGGAATAATCCAAACTGCCGAGAAGCGTTTTTTGGTGGTTACCTGTGCTTTAGCTTCGCTCACCTTGATTTCCTTTCCAGTTCATCCCATATAAGACGCGGATCGAAGGAGTCTGCGGCCAGAATGGTGATAATGACCACGCCGGCAAATGCCAGCGCTGCGTGACCAGGATAAATAGACAGAATGTTGCCCAGATTAATGAGGGCGACCAGTATCGATACTACAAACACGTCGATCATGGACCAGCGACCGACAAATTCGGTTACGCGGTACAAGGTGGTGCGCTGGCGCGCCTTGTCGGGGTTGGCATTGCCGACGCTCCAGCTCAGCCAAGCCAGCGCCAGCAGTTTGGCCATGGGTATCATCACGCTGGCAAAGAAGATTACCATTGCTACGGCATAACTGCCCATGCTCCACATCAGAACAACGCCACCGATGATGGTACTGTCGATGATATTGCCAAACTGTTCGGTACGGGTGATGGGGAGGATGTTGGCTGGAAAGTAGAGGATAAATGCCGTAATCAACAGTGCCACGGTGTTTTGCAGGCTGTTGTGGATGCGCACATGAAGCGGCGCGTGGCAGCGTGGGCAGCGCTGTTCGTCGACTGGTACGGTAAGCGTACACACATGGCAACTGGCCAGATTCTGAGAGATGGCGCTGCGTCCCGGTTGCGCCGACGGCTGAGGATGTGGTAGCAGCATATTCCATAGCTGGTAGCGATCCAGACTGGTAAATGCCAGCAGGAACAGCAGTGTGAACCCGACGTAGGCCCAGAATGAGGTGCCGAGAATAATGGTTGCCATGCTGGCTATTTTGACCAGACTGACCAGCACGCCGACGACAAACACTTCCACCATGCTCCACGGACTGAGCATGTACATGGCGCGAGCCCACAGGCGCCGGTTGATAAGCGGTTCGCGTCCCAGCAACAGCGGCAGAATCACCATTAACTGGCAGGTCAGCACCAGCGCCGGAATCAGGATGATGAAAGCCACCACAAAAAAGCTGAGGATTTCGCTGCCGCCGCGGTACAGGGCGATGGCGCTCTGTATCAGGGTCATCACCTGAACGTGGCCACTGGCACTAAAGGTGAGAAATGGGTAGCAGTTGGCCAGTATCAGCAGTATCAGTGCGGCAATGGAAAAGGCGCTGGCACGTTGCAGCGGGTCGGGTATCTTGTTGGTGAGCAAATGGTGGCAACGCGGACAGTAGGCGCGTTCCCCATCTTTTAGTTGCGGCAGTTCAACGACCAGGTCGCAGTCGTGACAGGTAATATATTCCATGCAGATAAATGCTCATGTGGATCGGTGTAATTGGTGACGCGAAATTCAGGCAACAATAGTTCCAACCTAAAGCATTTGCTTGTCGATTGTCAATAGCGGCGGCATAAAGTAGTATCTATTGAAAAATAAGCAGTTACATGCGGATGGGAGAATGGGTGGATAGAGAATGTCGCTTGATAATCAACGCCGATGATGTTGGTTGGCGCGCTGGGCGCGATCGCGGTATATTCCGCAGTATCGAGCAGGGAGTTGTTACCAGTGTGTCCTTGATGACTAATGGCGCTACATTTGCCGATGCAGTTGTGCAACTGCGTCGCAGCGGAGTCGGGACTGGGGTACACCTTAATCTGTCGGAAGGTTATTCACTCACCGGTGTGGTTGCCGGCCTGACTGATGATAGTGGCTGTTTTTTAGGTAAGCAGCGTTCGCGCGCCGTTTTTGCTGCCAACGCTTACGATCACGCTGCCGCCTACGTCGAGATGTGTGCTCAGGTGCAGCGGGCGGGGGACGGCGGCATCGCCATCGATCATATAGATTCCCACCAGCACATGTTTTTGTTTCCGGTGTTAACCGGCATGATGATTGAGCTGTGCCAGCAATTTTCCATCGCGGCCGTGCGGCTGCCTTTGCCGGCGGAATGTGCCTTGGCCGATCCTCCGGCGCCGCTGGGTATTGAGCTGGATTTATACCGGCGGCGCGGCATGATTTTCCGCCGTCGGGTACGGGACGCCCGATTATTTGTTCCGCGTGGTTTGTGGGGTATGCCTTACCTTGACCGTATGAATGAGCGGGTGTTGCGCCACCTGTTGCTACAGATGCCGCCTGGTTTGTGGGAACTGATGGTGCATCCCGGTGACGAAGATAGCGGCGTTCCTTTTTGTGGTGTAGAACGTTGCCGTGAGCAGCAGGCGCTTATTGCCGCGTCGGTACGGGCGGCACTGGAGCAGAGCAATATCGTCCTGACAACCTTTGGAGATGCCGTATGCGCATTGTGATCTGCGTACCTCAGTGTAGTGATATTACCGGCAACATGGTTACTGCCCGCCGTTATCGACAGGCGTTGTGCGAGTATGGTCATCAGGTGGTCATTCGTGCTGTAAGTGAGGATGGCGATGAAATGCGCCTGGCGCTTGTGAAAGATCAACCGGAATTGCTGTTGCTATTGCATGCTTATAAAACCGGCAAGCCGTGGTTGTGTCTGCACGATTGTTCTATACCAGCGCTGGTGCTGTTGAGTGGTACCGATGTAAATGACGGACTGCATTGTCCGCAGCAGCGGGAGATAATCAGCCTTGTTTTGCAGCAGGCAGCAGCAGTTCTGATCCAGAATCCCCTGTTGGAACAATTGCTGCGCCGCGATTTTCCGCATCTGTGCAGCAACCTTTATCATCTTCCTCCGGCTGCGCTTCTCGGTGAAGCGGAATATCCACTGCGCTCCAGGCATGAAATTGCCGACGGTACCGTAGTTCTGCTGTGTGCTGCCGGCATCAGGCCGGTAAAGGGGCTGGTGGAACTGATAGAGATGGCTGCGCCGCTGGAGTCTGCTTGTCGAAATTGGCTGCTGGCGTTTTGTGGTCCGCCACTGGACGATGATTATGCACAGCGCTTTTTTGCTGCCGTCGATCGTTATCGCTGGGCCACCTATCTGGGGATTATCCCCCAAGATGCCATGGCCAGTGTTTTGCGCGCTGTAGATGTCGTGGTCAACAACTCTTTTTCTGAGGGGTTGTCCAATGTTCTGGTGGAAGCCGCTTGTCTGGGGCGACCGTTGCTGGCGCGGGATATCCCTGGTAACCGGCCATTAGTCAAACACGGGGTGAACGGTCTGTTGTACAATGACAGCAGAGATTTTGTCGCCGCCGCACGCGCTCTCATCGATAAGGCAGATCTGCGCCGACAACTGTCGGTACCTGATGATACATTCAGTTCTCAGACAGAAGCCCGCATCCTCAATGAAATATGTTGCCGTGCAGGAACTTGTCGGCCTTAGCGGATCGAAGCGAAAAGTTGCTTGGTTGAGGACAGATTTTCGCTCGCTTGAAGGTGGATAGCTGTAGCTAGTGGTCGAAAAGGGGCAGAACTATGCACCGGCCAGACGATTGTGCAGCTGATTCATGAAAGTTCTGCTTGCATCAATTTATCCACGGCGTGCCCCCCCCGGTAACAGCATTAATTTAGTTGTTGCGCTGCTGCTCCATTTATTCTAGGTTGGATAGGGGTAGAACATTGTTATATTAGATTTTGTGGAGGTAGGCAGTGGATAATGAACTTATTTTAGTCGGCAAACAAGGGCGCGTCGGGTACATAACTCTTAATCGTCCCGAGGAGATGAACACCTTTACCGTTGAGTTTGCACGCCAGTTGGATGCGGCTTTGTGGCAGATGGAGGATGACCCGGAGGTGTTGGTGGTGGTCATAAAAGCGGCGGGCAAGAACTTTTGCACCGGCATTGCCCTGGATCAGTTTGATGAAAAAAGCCAGCGCGATTACCGGGCGTTTTTGTATCGTATTGATGCTTTTTACCACACCCTGGCGAAGATGCGTACCGTAACCATAGCCGCTACTCAGGGCTATGCGTTGGCCAACGGCGCTGGGCTGGCGTTTGCCTGCGATTTTACTGTTGCCGCCAATGACTGCATGTTTGGTACTACCGCCATCAATGTCGGTTTGATCTGCCTTGGCCCGGCAGCGCCTATGTTGCGTATTCTTGGACGAAAGAAAACCATGGAACTGGTGCTTACCGGCGAGATGTTCAGTGCTGACGCGGCACTTGATATGGGGTTGATCAATAAAGTGGTGGAGGCGGGCGAGTTGTATGCTGCTGCCGACGAACTGGCAGCGAAACTGACTGCCAAAAGCCCGTTAGCGTTGCAGATAGGCAAGGAGGGGCTTAACCGCCTTCACGATATCCCCTACCACCAGGGACTGGATGTAATGGACGATTTATTTGCTACGTTGTGTTCCAGTGCCGATGCCGTGGAAGGGGTGAGCGCTTTTTTGCAACGACGCAAGCCGCAGTGGCAGGAAAAATAACCGGCTGTTTCATGATGTGTGCACGAGGCTGGAAGATTATAGTTATTTGGTTTGACAGCTGCTTTTGGCTCAAGTATATCTGGATAAATATATAGAATAAAACAGCGTGTTTTCTGTTGCTAACGATGGGATGTAGCAGTTGTTCGGTTGTTTGCAGCACCGCGATTTTGTGTCGCTGTGTACACCGCGGTGGTGGTTGTGGCGGCGGTTTGTTTGGGCTTCGAGTAAAAGGAGGAAGAGCATGAAACTGGTTAGAGTGTTGGTGGTTACACTGGTTGTGCTGGCGTTGGCGTGTGGCAGTGCTTTCGCAGGCAAGGATCTGGATGCTGTTAAGAAGAAAGGTTATATACAGGCCGGGGTTAACGGCAGCGTGTTCGGTTTCAGCAAGCCGGATGAAAAAGGGATATGGAAAGGGCTTGATGTCGATACCGCCCGGGCTGTTGCCGCCGGTATTTTTGGGGATGCCAGCAAAGTGAAATTTACTCCGTTAACAGCTCAGCAGCGTTTTACCGCTTTGCAATCAGGCGAGATTGATATCCTCACCCGCAATACTACCAGGACGCTCAGCCGTGAAACTCAGCTGGGACTCAATTTTGTTACGGTAAATTACTACGATGGCCAGGGCTTTATGGTGCCGAAAAAGCTTGGCATCAAGAGTGCTAAAGAGCTTGATGGAGCCACGGTTTGCGTGCTGCCCGGCACTACTACCGAGCAGAATGCGGCCGATTTCTTCCGTACCCACGGTATCAAGATGAAACCGGTGGTTATCGAGTCTACATCGGAGTTGGCCAAAACATTCTTTGCCGGGCGCTGCGATGTGCTTACATCCGACGCTTCCCAGTTGGCGGGAATGCGCGCCATAGCCCCTAATCCTAAAGACTATGTGATTTTGCCGGAGAGAATTTCTAAAGAGCCTCTGGCACCTGCAGTGCGCCACGGTGATGATCAGTTCCGTGATATTGTCGATTTTTGCGTGATGGCGATGATTAATGCAGAAGAGCTTGGCATAACTTCTAAAAACGTTGACGAGATGCTCAAGAGCAAGAATCCTGCTATCAAGCGTTTTCTCGGTGTAATCCCCGGCAACGGCAAATCTCTGGGGCTGGACGAGAAATGGGCCTACAACATTATCAAACAGGTAGGTAATTACGGCGAGGTATTTGAGCGCAATATCGGTATCAATACCCCTCTTGGTTTAAGCAGAGGACTTAATGCACTGTGGACCGACGGTGGTCTGATGTATTCACCGCCGTTCAAGTAATGTTTGTTGTCGCCGCCGGCAGATCTTTGTCGGCGGCGATTGTTTAGCCGCAACGTATGAGCGTTGCCAGTAACAAAAATCGGTAGGACGGGATTTATGGCGACAACAAACGAGGAATTACCTGCAAAAATACCATTCTGGCGTGACGAGGGGAAACGGGCGCTGGTGTTTCAGGCTGTAGCGCTGGTGCTGGTGGCGGCAGTTGGCTACTATCTGTTTGCCAACACACAGGCAAATCTGCAGCGCCAGTCAATTGCTACCGGATTTGGCTTTCTCGACCACGAGGCATCGTTTGAGATCGGGGAGACGGTTATCCCGTATTCTGCTTCGGACAGCTATTCGCGCGCTTTGCTGGTGGGGGCTCTCAACACCATAAAGATCTCGTTTATCGGCATTGTGCTGACCCTTATTCTGGGTACTATTATTGGTATTGCCCGCCTGTCTACCAACTGGTTGGTGGCAAAGATTGCGGCGCTGTATATCGAAGTGATGCAGAACATTCCGGTGTTGTTGCAACTGTTTTTCTGGTACGCGATTTTCTATGAGTCGTTTCCGCCACCACGTCAGGCTCTCACTCCTGTGCCGGGGGTGTTTCTGTGTAATCGCGGTTTGATTTTCGCCGTGCCCGCTCCTCACCCGGCATGGTCCTATATGGGGTGGACTTTTGTTGCGGTGCTGATTGTTGGCTGGTTTCTCAATCGCTGGGGACGAAAGCGGCAGGAACTTACCGGCCAGGAGTTCCCCGCCGGGATGATTACCATTGCCATGGCAGTGGTGTTGCCTTTGCTGGTATGGTTGGTTGCCGGTGCGCCCACAACCATGGATGTGCCGGTGATGCGTGGATTTAACTTCAGTGGTGGTGTTACGGTCAGTCCCGAATTCAGTGCCTTGTTGTTGGGACTGGTGCTGTATACCGCTGCATTTGTGGCAGAGATCGTACGCGCCGGAATCCAATCTGTTGGACGAGGCCAGATAGAGGCTGCCATGGCCATCGGTTTGCGTCCGGCAAAGGTGTTGCGCCTGGTGGTATTGCCCCAGGCGTTGCGGGTTATTATCCCGCCGTTGACTACTCAAATGCTGAATTTACTTAAAAACAGCTCGTTGGCCATCGCCATCGGCTATGCGGATTTTGTTTCGGTGGCCAACACCACCATTAACCAGACCGGTCAGGCGATTGAAGGGGTGGCAATGATTATGCTGGTGTTCCTTACTTTCAGCCTGCTGACCTCGTTGTTTATGAACTGGTACAATAAAAAGATGGCTCTGGTGGAGAGGTAACCATGTCAGAGGATACTGCACAGCAGAAAAAGCCCGGACGGGAGTATCTGGACGCACCGATAACCAAAATCGGTGCCGTGGCGTGGTTGCGCGCCAATTTATTCAATACCTGGTACAATTCGCTGCTTAGTGTGCTGCTTGTTTATGGCCTGGCAGTTACCGTGCCGCCGTTTTTCAAGTGGGCTTTTGTCGATAGCTTATGGAACAGCTCTGCCGCTGCCTGCCGTGATATTGACGGTGCCTGCTGGTCCATTATTCCACAGAATGTTAAATTCATATTCCTGGGATTTTTCCCTACCGGGCAGGAGTGGCGACCTATACTGGCCATGGCAATACTTATAGGTCTGGTTATCTATTCACGAGAACGTCATCGTTGGCGCAAATCTCTGTTATGGATGTGGCTGATAGCGCTGGTGGTGATGGGTACCCTTATGCACGGCGGGGTGTTTGGCATGCCGGTGGTGGAAACCTCCAAATGGAGCGGGCTGCCATTGACATTGATGCTGTCATTTTTCGGTATCATTGCCGCCTATCCTCTCGGGGTATTGTTGGCGTTGGGGCGGCGCTCGCGCATGCCGACAATCAAAACCATGTGCGTGGTATATATCGAGATGATTCGCGGTGTGCCGCTTATCAGCCTGCTGTTCATGTCGTCGGTGATGTTTCCCCTGTTTTTGCCCGAAGGGGTAACCATAGACAAGGTATTACGTGCCCAGGTGGCTATTATCATGTTTACTGCTGCCTATATTGCCGAGGTGGTGCGTGGTGGTTTGCAGGCCATGCCCCGCGGCCAGTATGAGGCGGCGGATTCACTGGGGTTGAATTACGGCCAGACCATGCGGCTGGTTATTCTGCCCCAGGCTCTTAAAATTGTTATCCCGCCCACGGTGGGAATTCTGCTGGCGGCCTTTAAGGATACCTCGCTGGTAGTTATTATCGCTCTGTACGATATCCTGAAGACCACCAAGGTTACTCTGTCCAATCCGCAATGGACCAACTATTCGACGGAAGCGTACATATTCCTGGCGCTGTTGTATTTTATCTTTTGCTATGCCATGTCCAGCTACAGTCGCCGTCTGGAGCGCGAGTTGCACACCGGGCGTTAGCCAGTTTAATTGACGAGGGGATTATGAACGAAAAAAATATTGCTGCCAAGCCAGATGGGCGCTATATCATTGAGATTCGTGACATGCACAAGTGGTACGGAGATTTCCACGTTCTCAGTGGCATCAACCTGCAGGTGAAGGAAAGGGAAAAGATTGTTATCTGCGGGCCGTCCGGTTCCGGCAAGTCGACCATGATTCGCTGTATCAACCGGCTGGAGGAGCACCAGAAGGGGCAGATTATCGTCAACGGTACCGAACTGAGCACCGATATCAAAAACATTGAAAAAGTGCGTGCCGAAGTGGGCATGGTGTTTCAGCACTTCAACCTGTTTCCCCATCTCACCATTATGGAGAACCTGACGTTGGGGCCGATCTGGGTGCGGAAAATACCAAAAAAGCAGGCGGAAGAAACGGCCATGATGTATCTGGAAAAGGTGCACATTGCTGAGCAGGCACGCAAATTTCCCGGCCAGCTGTCCGGTGGCCAACAGCAGCGGGTGGCGATTGCCCGCAGTTTATGTATGCAACCAAAGGTTATTTTGTTTGATGAACCCACCAGTGCACTCGATCCGGAGATGATCAAGGAAGTTCTCGATGTTATGATTGATCTGGCTGATGAGGGGATGACCATGCTGGTGGTAACCCACGAAATGAGCTTTGCCAAAAGTGTTGCCGATCGGGTGATGTTTATGGATGCAGGCCAGATTGTCGAGGAAAATAACCCGCACGATTTCTTCGACAATCCCCAGCACGAACGTACCCAGCTGTTTCTCAGCCAGATATTGTAACTGCTACTTGCGGAGATTTTGCAGCGCTTTGTCGAGTTGTTTTTTCTTTATTTTTTCCAGCAATGTGGTGCGTTTAAGGTTTAATAGTTCAGCCGCCTCTTTTTTGTTGCCGCGTGCCTGTATCAGAGCCTGCAGGATTAGGCGATCTTCAAATTCGCTCACACGGGAATTGAAGTCGGTGCCGATACCGTTGTCGATGGTGTTGCCGTCAGCGAAGGGCAGGTCGTTGAGGTACTTTGCCGGCAGGTCATGTGGTTCGACCACGTCTTCCATGTGCAGAATCGACAATCTTTGCACCAGATTTTCCAATTCGCGCACATTGCCCGGCCACGGGTAACGGGTGAGGTATTCGATTGCCTGGGGCGAAAAAGTGAACACGTTGCGTTTTTTACTGGTGCAAAAGCGCTGCGTGAACGTTTCCAGCAGCAGCGGTATGTCATCTTTACGTTCGCGCAGCGGCGGGATTTCCAATGGTACTACGCTCAGGCGGTAGTAAAGATCCTCGCGAAAATTGCCCTTGGCCACTGCTTCTTCAAGATTGCGATGGGTGGCGGCGACAAAACGCACGTTGACTGTGATACTTTTTACACTGCCGACGGGGTCGAACTCCTGCTCCTGAATTACCCGCAGCAGTTTGGCCTGTAGTGCCGGATTCATGTCACCTATTTCATCGAGAAACAGCGTGCCGCCGTCGGCGTATTGCAGGCGGCCTTTCTTGTTGTTTACCGCACCGGTAAATGCTCCTTTATGATAGCCGAATAACTCGCTCTCCAGCAGTTCCGCTGGAATGGCGGCGCAGTTTATGGTGACAAAATTGTTGTGACGGCGTGGACTGCGCAGATGCAGTGCCTTGGCTACCAGCTCCTTACCGGTGCCGCTCTCGCCCTGAATCAGTACCGTGCTGTCGCCATCACCACCGAGGCGGTCGATGAGGGTAAACAGCCGCTGCATCGGATCTGATTGACCAATGATTCCAAGGCATTCTTTGTTGCGCGTAGCCGAGGGGGTGGATTGCTGCAGCATGTAATGCTGAAAGGCGCTGTTGGCAGTTCGGACTATTTCTTCGTTGGAAAATGGTGCGTGCAGAAAGAAGTGGGCGCCCGATTGCAGAATTTCCTTGGCGCTGGCATTGCAGCCGTCTGCCACCAGCAGGACGACGACGGTATTGTCATTAAGTTTGCGTAACTGTCGCAGTAGCTCCAATTCATCCCGGTAATTATCGCCAACATTGAGGTGAAAAAACAGTACTGCTACCTGGTAACGCGAGCAGATATCTTGCGCCTCATCTGCCGAATTGGTGTGCAAAAACGTGGCTGACAACTCCGGTTTTATCACGGCAGTCAGCTCGGTGAGGGTGGTAGAATTGTTGTCGTACAGGAGGATATGGGACACCATTTGCTTCCAGGAAGTGTAAAGGGTATATGTGTCAAAGTTCTGACAGTGATTGTCCCTTTTTACGCTCTGAATGGCAAGTGCTTTTATCCCGCTTTGAAGTTTGTCGCTGCTTTTTCAACTATCTCTTCGCTGGTGGCCGGTGTAACGATAATGTCACTGGCACCGTAGCGGACAGCTTTGATTACGTCGCTGCGCGTCCAGCGCGGTCCTGCAACGATCATGGCTGCTTTTTCTGGTATTTCCGAACGGATTTTTATCATGGCGGCAAACGCTTGCTCATCTACATCGCTGAGGATTAGTATGGCACCCAATACCTGATATTGGCGTGATGAGGTAAAATTATCTGCCGTGCCAAGAGCTAACAGCTCAAATTCCTGTTCGGCAAGACTGCTGATGAAATGACTGCGTTCTTCTTCATTGTCGGCCACAACAAGCAGAGCCGGGGTGGCGTTTTCGTCGCCGGTGGCCACCGGTTTGACTTCAGCTGCAGAAGTGGTGTCATCGGCTGCGGGTGGCGTTTTTTCGTCGCTGTCAGCCGCCGGGGCACCCCAACCACTGTCATCGGGGCGTGGTTCCATGTGCAGCAGCTCGACCGGGCAGATAAAATGCATATTCGCCAGTTCTCGCGCCGAACAATCTAATGATATGCTGGCCAGATAATACTCGCCGGGCGGGAACGGTTGCGGATCTTCAACCTTGACCTTGGTGGGAGCGAAAATCTCCTGTTCCCCCTTTTTGAGGTGGAACTTGCGCGGATACATCTCCTCAAAGTTCTGTACCAGGCCACCGCTGATGATGTTGGCGACCTCGCCGAAAGCATCGGCCTCTTCTTCACCAAACTCACCGGCCTTGATGTGATTGTTGAGCTCGTCCTCCGGCAGCATGATCAGGGTGCCGGCAAAGAAGATGGAATCTTTCAGGTCGGTGAGAAAATAGGCCGTTCCCTCACTGTCGCCACTGACCAGCATCTCGGTGGCGATGGTTTTTTTGCCCGGTTTGGCAAAGAACTCTTTCTTGCTGGTATAACTGGAGGTGAAATTCTCCATCTCCATTTCCAGCCCGAGCATGGCGCCAACCTCTTCAACACATTGTTCCATGGCGGCTCGTAGCACCCGGTCGACGGTATCCTTGCTTATCAGCGGTTCTGATTCTTCCGCTGGCTGGTTGTCACTGTTTTCTGCCGCCGATGGCTGGTCGTCGGCGGCAGGTGCTGGGGTGGGGGTGTCATCTTCGTCTGTGGCCGTCTCATCGGTTTGTACTTCATCCTTGATCAGCAGTGGCGCCGGAACGATCACTTCGAGATTGTGCAGCTCGAAGCCTTCTATAGCCATGGAGCAGCTGCTGTGGACGTAAGCGCCGGGCGGAAACGGTTTGTCGCTGGCAGGGTCTATCTGGGTAGGAACGAAATCGGCCACTGTGGTGCGTTTGAAGTGCAGATTGGCCGGGTACATATCGAGGAACACCGACGTGAAAATGCCAGCGATAATGTTGGCCACCTCGCCGTAGGCATCGGCAGCCTCTCCCTCAAAGGTGCGCTGTTTGCAATTTTCTTCTATCTGATCGTTGGGCAGCATTATAAGCGTGCCACCCAGAATTACGGAGTCCTTCAGATCTGTGATGATATACGCTTCGGCGCTTTCATCGCCGGATACCACCATGGTGGTGAGTACTGAACGGGAGCGGGGGATTTCAAATAGCTGTTTTTTGTCGATAACCTGCAGCTTGTGGTTGCCGAGCTCAATGGGAATACCAAGCAGAGCGCCAACCTCATCAGCAAGTTGGTCTATAATTGTGTTGAAAACACTTTCGACAACAGCCGGAACCGCCACTGTGTGTTACCTGTTTTTTCTGTCTTTTAATTTCAGCTCTACGAGAAACTGTCCTTCGTCAAGATGAAACGGCACAGTCGTCCACGTCGCATCATCCATGCCGCTTACCCGGTAGGAACGGCCGGCCAGAATCGTGGGTACCGCTAAATTGATCTGTATGCCGTGTTCGAGAAACCCTTCCTTTATTCCGCCCAATACCATATTGGCCATCTCACCAATGGTATCCTTGACATCTTCATCAACTTCATCCACTTCCATGCCAAGTAGGGCACCGGTAATGGCAAAAGCCACTTCCTGGGGGCAGTGAATAGTAAGCATTCCCTGAATGTCACCGGCAAAACCGAGCATGCCGGAGATACTATCCTTGAAATTGTAGACTTTTTCCGACAAGGCCGTGCCAGTAGTCATGGGCAGCATCAGCATGGTGTCAAACACCGACTGGGTGCTGTCTATTATCTGTTTTTGCAGATCCAAATCCACTTATATTCTCCACGCAAAGTTTAACGCGCTGATCCTGTAGCCGTATCAGGCGCTTTTGATCTGTAATTCCACCAGAAATGTTCCTGCGTCTATGGTAAATGGCACCACCACCCATTCAGCATCGGCAACGCAGTCCATACTGTATTCTTCGCCGTATATACATGACGGAATTGACAGGGTTACATCTTTGCCGGCCTCATCCAAGACCATTTTGATATTGCCTGCCAGCATATTTGAAAGCTCACCTATGGCATCGGTAACGTCGTCGTTGACTTCTTCGACTTCCATACCGAGAAAACTGCTGGTGATTGCTTTGGCAACATCATCAGGTGCATGAACCGCCAGCATCCCTTTGCAGGTGCCCGCCAAGCCAATTACTCCGGAAACTGAGCATTTGAAACTGGATACATTTTCCTCCAGAGGATCGCCGACTGTAATATCGAGCATGATCATGGTTTCAAAGATCTCTGTTGTGGCTTCAGTAATATTTTTTAGTAAATCCAAGATCCTTCTCCCCTTGTTATCCTGCCGCACCGGCGGGTGTCTGGCAGAGTGTTGTCAGGCACCACAGCGTACTCCGCAGACATCAGCAGATGTCTGCGGAGAAAAACGCCATCTAGCCGTCTCTGCCGATTTATAGCACTGAGCCGATAACTTCGCGTATCTTGTCAGGTGTGAACGGTTTTTTGATGTTGCCCGCTGCCCCCAGGCTTTTAGCCTCACCGATAATATCCGCGCCGCCCTCGGTAGTGATCATGATAACGGGGATATTTTTGATGCCGTCGATATCTTTTTTCTGGCGCAAAAATTCGATGCCATCCATGTTAGGCATATTGATATCGCTGAGAATCAGGTCGACATTTTCCCCTTCCAGCAGGTTCAGGGCTTCCTGACCATCGCCGGCTTCTAATATCTCATCAAAATCGAGCCCGGCCTGGCGCAGGGCGCGGGAAACAATTTTGCGCATGGTGCTTGAATCGTCAACTACAAGTACTCGTTTACCCATGGTTAATACATCCTTTCGTTATTGGAGCGATCAGTTACATTCTAGTCAAGTACCGCATACAGGCTGTCCATATCGGCGCTGTTTATTTCAATGCTCAGCGGCAGATCTTCGGCCATATAAAAATATTTCAGCGCTGCCGAGCCGTCCTGATCCGTTGCTTCTTCAGGCAGGCTCAAGGTGAATGTTGTTTGCTCCGGCAGAATTTCAGTCATAAAACGTCCAGCTATAGTATTCAGCAGCTCGGCGAACATGTCTTTGACCAACTGCTCGTTCAGTTCCTCTCTGTCCATGGTATACATGGTTTCAGCTATCTGGTAAAGCAATTCAGTAGATGCACTAAGGCGCATCTCAAACAGAACCGGTTCTGTTATAAGAAGGTCTACTTTCATGCTCTGCAGTTGCAGTTGCTCGGCTTCTTCGGCACTGCATTCATCAATGCTGATGAACGCCATTGCTTCCAGCGCTTCTCCCAGCACTTCGCTGATGGCGGCGTGAATCTTCTCTTGTTTTGCTTCCATGCCAGTTAATCCTCGTCGTTGATGAAATCGGCCAGTACTTCGCTGAGTTTAGCCGGATTGATTGGCTTGTTTACTACGGCGAAAGCACCGATTTCGAGTAAGTTTTCAGCTATGGCCGGATTGCCGGCGCTGGTGATAACAAGTACCGGCATCTCAAACAATTTCGGACTGGCTTTAACCCATTTGAGCAGAGCTTCGCCATCCATAATGGGCATATTCAGATCGGTTACCAGCAGATCTGCCGGTTCCTGTTTTACCAGGGCCAAGGCCTCTTTGCCGTTTTCAGCTTCGGCGAACTGGGCTTCAGATAAGCCGATAATTTCCAGACAGCGGCGGATCATCATCCGCGCTGTGCCGGAATCGTCAGCAATTACAATGCGTTTCATTATTTTATGCCCTCCTAGGATTCCAGCATGGCATCGTGCAGCGTTTCAAATGTTTCATTTACTTCGAGCACAATCAATGCAAGTTGTTCAGCAGTAATATCAAAATATTGAGTATAATTCTGATCCAGACGGTACTGCAGTGAGTCTGATGACTGGCTGCCGCACATCATTGCCACTATGCAGCCCAGGTGAACCGCGTACACCAAGGCGCGATGTTCTTCCGGGGCGTCAGCGGGCGCATGGTGATAGCGAATCGGCATGGTAAGTGTGTCGGGCAGTTCCCAGTTCTTTGCCAGTTCGTAGCCGGCCTCGGTGTGGTCAATGCCAAGGACTTCCCGTTCCCCGGCCAGATAGTCATCCACCTCTTCATCATCGATCTCTCCCAGCAACTCCGAGGCGCTGTTATGGAGAAAATCGGACAGTACCGCTTTGCCTACGGCGTGGAGTATCCCGGCGGTAAATGCTAGGTCGGGATTCATCTCTTCTTTTGCCTGCGCGGCGATGGCGCGTGCAGCTATGGCGGTGCGCAGATCGTGGTTCCACAGCTCGCTTTTGGGACCGTTGTAGCCTTGCAGCTCCTTGTGAAACAAAGCCGAGGCGCTGTCACTCAAAGCAAGGCTGGCAATCATACGCTCGCCTAGGTAGCCGACGGCCCGGTCGATGGTGCTGACTTCGTGTACCAAACCAAAGGCCACCGAATTGACGATTTTTAATACGCGGGCGGTCAGGGCGCTGTCGTACTTGACGATGTCGATCACTTCCTTGATATCGTGATCAGTGCTGGCTGTCAGCTGCAGTAGCTGCGAGGCACTAGGCGATAACAGGGGAACCTGTTTGATGGCGGCGAGGATCTCTTCTTTACTGGCGCGTGGCTGCATAGATGAGTCTCCCTATAGTTTCCAGTCGCCGCGTCCGGGCGAAGACAAGATGATTTCACCAGTGGCCACCGCGACGGATACTGTACGACTGTAGGTGGCGCCAAGGTCTTCGGCCACCGGGCC
Source organism: Desulfuromonadaceae bacterium (assembly GCA_027065245.1). Taxonomy (GTDB): domain Bacteria; phylum Desulfobacterota; class Desulfuromonadia; order Desulfuromonadales; family Desulfuromonadaceae; genus Desulfuromonas. The sequence continues at coordinate 21,959 of JAMOOS010000310.1, forward strand.
GAGTCCGTATTTCCATAGCACTTTTTTAACTGCCAGAGCGTTGCGTTTGCCGATATTGAAAGTGCTATTCGGGTCCATTATTTTGGCACCACCGGCCAGTTTAACAATAAATCCACGCCCTTTAGGGTCGCAGCCCATGCTGGCCATTTGATTGATAAGGGCCGGTATGCCAGTGTCAGCAAAATAACCCGGTCTGGTCTTGACCTTGTCGGGGTTGATTTTTGATTCCGGCAGAGCCACATGTACCATGCCGACGGTGCGGGTCTTCGGACACATGAGCACCACTGCCACGCACGAACCGAGGGCAAATGTTTTTACCGTGTCGGCGGGGTTGTTGGACGCACCGAATTCGCCGACCCCGAGAATGATATTGCTCATGGCATATTACTTCCCTGTCAGCAGTGAAATAACCGTGCTTGCGATCTGATCCAATGGTACCAGTTTTTCGGCACCACCTTTTTCGTAAGCAACCTTGGGCATGCCAAATACAACTGACGACGCTTCGTCCTGGGCAATGTTACGTGCACCGGCTTCACGCATGGCCAGCATCCCTTTGGCACCATCGGAACCCATGCCGGTAAGCATGACACCGACAGCGTTGCGGCCTACGTGTTTCGCCACTGAATGCATCATAACATCTACCGACGGACAGTGTCCGCTTACTTTCTCACCCGCGTAGCATTTTACCTGGTAGATGCCGCCGGAACGTACCACCTCCAGTTGCTTTGCCCCTTCGGCCACCAGAATAAGACCGGTGCGGATGCGGTCTCCGTCCTTAGCTTCGCGTACCTCCATGGCACACAGCTGATTTAGCCGCTCGGCGAACATTTTGGTGAAACCGGGCGGCATGTGCTGGACTATAACCACGCCGGGAGTATTGGCGGGAAACTTGGTGATCACTTTCTTGATTGCTTCGGTTCCGCCGGTGGATGCGCCGATGGCGATTACTTTGTCGGTAGATTCGGCTAGGGCACTGCTGGTTATAGTGGCTGTTCTGGTGCGTGGCTCAACCCGGCGGCCCTTCCAGTGCGAGACATTGGCGCGTGAAGCGGTTTTTACCTTGGTTCGCAACTCTGCCAGCATGGCGTTCAGTCCCTGGGCGACGTTGGTGGTCGGCTTGGCGACAAAATCCACAGCGCCTGCCTCCAGAGCATCCATAGTGATCTGTTTGCCGCGTTGTGTCAGGGAGCTGACCATGACGATGGGGATGGGGTATTGCGGCATCAGTTTGCGCAAAAATTCCACCCCGTCCATCCGCGGCATCTCTACATCCAGGGTGAGGACATCGGGCTTTAGTTGGATTATCTTGTCGCGAGCCATGTACGGATCGTTGGCTGTTCCCACAACTTCGATTTCAGGATCAGCGGACAGGCCGCTGCTGAGAATCTGTCTGACCAGTGCGGAGTCATCAACTACCAGGACACGAACAGGTGTTGCCATTGTTTACTTCCCTTTCTGATATGTTGCCGGCATGATGTAGCGGAACAAGGCGTTATCCCTGCCCAGAGTTTCGGAATGGCCGATAAACAGGTAGCCATCCGGCTCCAGATGCTTGTGAAAACGTTCCACCAGGGCAGCCCGCGTCGGCTGGTCGAAATAGATCATCACGTTGCGGCAGAAAATAATCTGGAACGGTTTTTTGAACGGAAACGTGGTGTTCATCAGGTTGAAACGCCTGAAGGTTACCTCGTTACGTATGGCGTCGCACACCTGCATCTGGCCGTTGGGAAGTTTGACAAAATACTTGCGCTTCAAGTTGTCCGGCAAAGAGGCAACCTTGTCTGCCGGATATATCCCGGCCCGAGCCTTGGTCAGTACCTGTTGTGAAATGTCGGTGGCCAGAATGCCGCCATCCCACTGTTTGTACTGGGAGCCAAGGTATTCGTGCATCAGCATCAGAAGAGTGTATGGCTCTTCGCCGGTGGAACAACCGGCGCACCAGATACGCAGATCCTTGCGGTTTTCTCGGCTAAGACGGTCACAGATGGTCGGCAACGCCGTCTTGGAAAAGTAATCGAAATGATCCTTTTCCCGGTTGAAGTAGGTGTAGTTGGTGGAAATTAAATTGATCAGGTCGCTTACCGCCTGACCGCTGGTATCAGTTTTGAGATATTCGTAATAATTCTGAAATGTCCCCAGATTCTTGTCCCGTATCAGCTTCTGCAGTCGCCCCACCAGCAGGGAGCGTTTTTCATCGGTGAGGTTAATGCCGAAACGGTCGTAAATAAGGCGTCTGAGATCGTTGAATTCCCTATCTGAGATCGCCATCATGGTCGCATTGTTCGGTGCTTGATTGCGCATCGTACTCCTTGGGTCGAGGGTGAAACAGTAACGTCAGATTAGTTCATTTCGACCAGGTTGCCGACATCGAGGATCAGGCTGACATCGCCGTTGCCGAGGATGGTGCAACCGGAGCAGCCTCGTACGTTGCCGATATACTCCGACAATCCCTTGATAACTGTCTGCTGCTGGCCGAGGATTTCGTCCACCATCAGGCAGATGCTGCGATCCTGGTATTCCAGCACGATGAGGATGGCGTCTTCAATACGAGAGAATTCCGGCGTGACACTCAACAACTCGTACAGGCGCACCACCGGGAAGAAGTTCTCGCGTACCCGCACCAGCTCCTCCGAGTCTGGCGTGATGGTGATGGCATCCGGCTGCGGGCGGAAGGCCTCCCTGATGGACAAGATTGGCACGATACATTTGGCGGTGCCGACACGCACCAGCATGCCATCGATGATAGCCAGCGTGAGGGGAATGCGCAGCTTGATAGTGGTGCCCTTGCCTGGTACGCTGTCGACATCGACCTTGCCCTTGATGCTCTCCAGATTTTGCTTAACCACGTCCATGCCGACGCCGCGACCGGAGATGTCGGTGATTTTTTCGGCAGTAGAGAAGCCGGGTTGGAAAATTAAATTGTAGATTTCCTTGTCACTCAATTCTGAACCATCGCCTTCGACAAGACCATTAGCGATGGCTTTGGCAAGAATCTTGTCTTTGTTGAGACCGCGACCATCATCTTCCAAAGTGATCCATACCTCACCCTCTTCGTGACAGGCGTTAAGGCGGATAATGCCGGTTTCTGGCTTGCCGGCCGCTATCCGTTCTTCCGGTGACTCCAGTCCGTGATCCATGGAGTTGCGCAGTATATGTACCAGCGGATCGGTGATGGTCTCGATGACGGTTTTGTCCACCTCGGTAGACTCTCCCGACAGCTGCAGATCGACTTTTTTCCCCGACTTTACCGACAGATCGTGTACTAGGCGAATCATGCGCCGGAACAGGCCGGATACCGGAATCATGCGGATGATCATGGCCATCTCTTGCAGTTCGCGCACCAATTTGCCCATCTGCTGCGCCGCCTTGTTAAAACTTTCCAGCTCCAGCCCGTCGAGATCGGGGTTGTGAATGAGCATGTTTTCAGCGATAACCAGCTCGCCGATGAGGTTGATCAGGTTGTCGAGTTTCTCCAGATCGACACGGATATCCTGTTTTTTTGCCGCTTTGGCCTTGGGCTTTTTCTTTGGCTGGGGCACGTCTTTTTTGACGCTCGTCTGTTCGGTAAGAGCCTGCTCAACCTGTTCCGGCGAGGCTTTACCCATCTCTACCAGTACGTCACCCAGGGGTTTTTTCTGCTGGTCCAGTGCCTGTTTTACCGTATCCTGATCAACTACCCCCTTTTCTACCAGTACCTCGCCTAAGCGTGGAGCGGGCAGCAGTTTGAGGGCCTCAATGTGAACGTCGAGCTCTTCTATGGTGTCTTTGCCGTTGTTGCGTAAAGAAACCATCCCCTCCTTGAGGGCGTCAACGGCATGCAGCAGGGTATCAAAGGGATTGCCGGGCGCAAATTTGCCACCGTTTTTGATGATGTCGAGCACGTTTTCAATCTGGTGGCTGAGTTTTTCCAGGTTGCTGTAACCGAAGAAACCGCAGTTGCCCTTGAAACTGTGAATGCTGCGGAAGATCATCGGCACATAGTCCTGACTGTCCGGTTCTTTTTCCCACTCCAGCAGCCCCTGCTCGGCATTGTCAATCAGTTCTTCACATTCCTGGATGAAGCGCTCCACCATCTCCTCGGTGATTTCCAGGACCAGGCCATCGTCCGGCTGCTCCTCGCTATTTGTATCCTGCGCAGAGCTTTCCTGTGCTGCCGTGGTTTCTTGCTCTGTCGCAGTTTCCTGTGCTGCCGGTTGCGCCGGTGGCTGCTCCTCATCCGCCTGTGGACCGCCTTCCATGGCAACGTGGAATTTTTCAGCCATGGCCTTGCTTTCCTCTTCCAGCTCTTCGTCGTTGAAGTTTTCATCGACGCAATCGAGTGCTTCTTTCATGAAGTCGCACGATTCGCACAGCAAAGTAACGTGCTCCGGCAGCAGGTCGATCTGATCGGAGCGCACCATGTCCAGCAGGCTTTCCGCCGCGTGGGCCACGCGGGTGATGTTGTTGAACTCAAGGAAACCGGCGCTGCCTTTCATGGAATGGAACAGACGGAAAACAGCGTTGATGGTCTCGTTGTCGGTGCTTTGTCCCAGTTCGATGATCGTCGGCTCCAGCTGCTCGATCATGTCGCGGCTTTCCTGGGAAAATTCCTGGATAATTTCTATTTGATCACTGCTCAACTCGTCGGTCATGGCGTCTCCCGATCACGCGATTGGAAAGATGTTCAAAAACATATCAGGTATATCATAGGTGTATCTGTGGCGCCACAGTTAGTGGCGTAAAACAAAAGCACGGCGTTACGGTGCGTTTCAGGACGTTGGATTATTGCTCCGACCAGCACCGCAGGCGTACCCGAATCTGAATTATAATGTAAAACGTAAAAATTCTGAACAATTTTTTCTGTTTATTGTTTGTGTCAAAAAAATGACACTGATATTGCTCCAAAATGGGCAGGTAAATGTGTCTTAGCACCAGCGATCGCGCCGGGCGGCTGTTTTGTCAGGCTGGTGTGATTATTGCAAAACGTCTGGTCCGGAGGAGTGTCTTCAAGGATTTGCCGTGGTGGGGATTTGATGGTGGCAGTATTGCGTAATTTGCTGATAGCGATTATATGCTGTGGCGTTGTTGTTGGCGGTACGCCACACGTTGCTGGTGCGGTAAATCCAGCGCAATTGCTGGGGGTGGACAAGCAGGATGATGTGCATGTAAGCCACATCACTTTGCGTTTCAATCACTTGCCGGAATGCGAGATCAGCACCAGGGGTGAGCGTCTGGACATTATCATGCCGGATACCACCACTTCGACGCTGGTTGTTATGCCCAAGGCGGATGAACGCTTGCTGCGAGTACTGGTGGGACAAGGGCGGCACAAACTGATGTTATCGTTTTTGTTGCGGCGCCCGCCGGCGGAGGTTAAGGCTTTTAAGGATATTACTGGCGCAACACTCAGGCTGGACGTGATCTGGCGGGTTTTCCAGCGTCAAACCAGACCGGCTATAGCGCGCAGTTTGCCGGGGCATCTGAGTGCCAGTGGCGGGGTGTTGCAGCGCAAGATAGATTCCCGTTATAGCGGCGACTGGGTGCGATTTTACGCCGAATACGAACAGCCGCTGCGTGTGACGGCCGATATGCGCTACACCATGGCGCCGTTTCCGTGCCTGGTGCTGGCAGGCAAGGTTGATGA
>JAMOOS010000311.1 GCA_027065245.1 Desulfuromonadaceae bacterium
GCTCAATCTGGTTGCTCAGGAAGACTGGGGACAGGCTTTGTCGGTACTGTCCTCGGTGACGGTTAGAAAAGGGAAGTCGGCGGCTGATTTGCGCCTGCGATTGTTGAAGGCTGATCTGTTCCTGCGCTCTGGCGAATTGCGCCGGGCACGTCGGTTGCTGCGCTATGTGCGCAAACACCTGGAAGGTGGCCATTCTGATTTGCAGGCGTGCGCGGTGTTGTTGCAGATGTATGTGGCAGCGGCAGAGGCCAGCAGCCCGTTTGATATGTTGGTGGTGCTCTCTGACAATGCCCGCCAGCAATATCCCTCGCCCATGCAGGCATATGTCGATCTGCTCCAGGCGGAGGTGGATATTGCCAATGGCTCCCTCGATCGGGCGGCGGCCATCATGGCCGGAGCGTTGTTGCGCGGTGTGGGTGTGCTGGAGGATGTGTATGCGCGGCGTCAGGCGGATATTGTCTATGCGCGTGGCGATTTTGTTGCTGCCGCCGAACGCTATGCCACCTTGGAGGATGATGTATTTCAGGCGCCATTTTCCTGCGCCGGTTACGCAACCAGCCTGTACCGTTTACACCGTTACAAAGATGCGGTAACGGTGCTGAGAAAATTGCTGCCACTGATCGAGGATACTGAACAATTGGATATGGCGCGTTATGTGCTGGCTTTGGCGCTAATTCACAGTGGCAAGAGCAACGCCGGGTATGATTTATTGCATCAGATTCATCCCGGTAGTGTTGGATCGGTGTTGGCGCAGGCAAAAATTGCTGACCTTGGTATGCAGGTCGAAGATATTCGTAGTCGGCGTCGTTCACTGGAAGATTATGCTCGTTTGCTGGATTTGATGCCGACGCGAGCATGGCGTGCCGAGATGCAATTTAAACACGCACTAGCTCAGTATTTGCTCGGTAACAGGATGGCCGCCATCGAGGAGCTGCGCTATTTTCTGCACAGTGATCATTTGAGCGAGCTTATCAGTCAAGCACAGGCGCTACTAGTGGATATCTTGCCTGGTGTGATTCATGAACTGGTGCAGGAAGGTAAGTATTTTCGCGCTCTGGTTCTAGTGGAACAACATCGCGATCTGCTGGTGGCCAGCCAGCGCAGTTTCGATTTCCTGCTGGAGCTGGGCGATATTTTTACACGGATGAATCTGCTGCAGCGAGCGGTGCATCTCTATATGTATATGCTCGATGCCAGTAGCAAACCAGCCAATCGGGAACGGATATATCCGGCACTGATGCAGGCGCTGCTGAAGCAACGGGATTATGACCGGGTTAAACGGTATGGCGCTGCTTACGATGAGGAGTTTCCCGCCGGTGGCGCCAATGGCGCCCGGGTGTTGTGGTTGAAGGTGCAGGCGCTGTTGGCTGAGGGGAAACAAGACGATGTTTTTGCCTTGCTGCAGCGGAAAAATCGCCCCCGCTCCCGGGATATTGAGCGCTTGGCTGCTCATATATACCAGCAACGTTCCTTGCTTCAGCAGGCCGCAGCCAGTATCGCCTACGTGGTGGGAGCTGATTACACCAAAGCTGCCGCTGAAGATGTGATGTTTCAGGCCGAGCTGATGTTGCGGCGCGGCAAGTTAAAAGCGGCACTGGAACGTTATCGCCATCTCGCCACCGACAAAACGTATGGTGATCAGGCGCGTTATCGTCAGGGGACTATCATGTTGCAACTGGGGCAGCGGCGGGCCGGGTTAAATGTTTTGCGTAAACTGGCCGAAACAGCAACTGACGAGCACTGGCGTAAATTGGCGCAGGAGGCGATAAAAATTGCCAGGTTGCAACTATAACGCCGGGATATTTATTTCGGTTTGCAGGAGGATAAAGGTATGGCTGACGGCGGTTTGATTGACGGTACAACCAGATTGCTCAAAAAAACTCTGGATTTGCGTATGCGCAAGCAACAGGTGATTTCCAGTAATATTGCCAATGC
>JAMOOS010000312.1 GCA_027065245.1 Desulfuromonadaceae bacterium
CCGACACCGATAGTAATGTAGGCACTGAAAGTAGGGCTGGTATCCCGTGCCACCACCAGCAGCGTCAGACCGTTATCCAACTTGAACTGCTTTACTTTTTGCGCCAGAATCGAACTGGCCCATACTGCTGCTGGCCAGCCCATCATCACCACAACCACCACCAGTACAGCTATCCGTTGCAGTTTTAACCATCGTATAATCACGTCAAATTCCCTCCGGTAAAAAGCGGTTTTCCGGCGGCAATCATAACACAGTATCAACACTTTTCTGCACAAATTACATCGTCACCCCAGTACAACCTGGCAATATCCTAATTCCACCTGCGTCCATATTACCAACAGTAATAATTTACCCGTTCGACCTGCCCCCCCTCTCGACAAAACACCAGAGTTAGCATATAGTGAGCGCTATCCATGGTGCATTTATGGAGGACGGTATGTCTGAGAAATACACCGCACAGCAACGGCACCAGATCTGGCTGATCTTTTTTTTCCTGGGCGTTGTCATGCTCAATTTCCCGTTTCTGCAGATTTTCAACCGGGTGGAGCAGTTTTTCGGCATTCCCATGCTGGTATTGTACCTGCTGGTTGGCTGGCCTGTTTCCATTGTGGTAATTTTTATCTTCGCCCGTTCCATCAGTGAAGACAACCCTAGCGGCGGCGGGGAGAACAGCTGATGACCCATGCGGCAATAGGCAGTATTGCGGTAATATTTGTACTGATTCTGTTTGGTGTAGCCTATTACGCCCACCTGCGTCGCAAGCGTGGCAGCAGTGTGGTAGACAACGCCCATGTTTACTCACTGGCGCTGGCGATATATTGCACCTCATGGACTTACTACGGCAGTGTCGGTCGCGCCGCCACCAGTGGCCTCGATTTTTTAGCTATTTATCTCGGCCCGACGCTCATCTGCTTCTCGTGGTGGTTTCTGCTACGCAAGATCGTCATTATCAGTAAACAGCAGAATATCGGCAGTATTGCCGATTTTATTTCCAGTCGCTACGGCAAATCCACCAGTCTGGGGATGATTGTCACCATCTTTGCGGTGTTGGGAATTGTTCCATACATTGCCCTGCAACTGAAGGCTATTGCCGATACGTTCAACCTGCTCGGCGGGTTTTCCGCTGAGCATTTAGCACCTGCAAATCATAGTATCAGCAGTTTGTTTCATACAGTAGACACAGCCTTTATCGTGGCACTGGTTTTGTCGTTGTTCTGCATTCTGTTTGGTGCCATGCGCCTGGACAGTACCGAGCGCAATGAAGGGCTGATAGCCACCATCGCATTTGAGTCGATAATTAAACTGGCGGCATTTCTGGCGGTGGGCATTTTCGTTACTTATGGTTTGTTTGACGGTTTTACCGATCTGTTCGGCAAATTTCTCCATCTATACCCAGATAAAAAGAATCTTCTGCTGATTCCCACCAGCGGTAGCGGCGCCAATCGCTGGTTTACCATGACGTTCATGTCGATGATGGCCATCATGTTTCTACCCCGCCAGTTTCACGCCATGGTAATAGAAAACTCCGACCACAACCATATCCGCACCGCCATGTGGGCATTCCCCGCCTATCTGTTCCTACTCAATCTATTTGTAATTCCCATAGCTTTAGCCGGTATTATCACTTTTAACGGCGATACTTCAATGGCGGACTATTACGTACTGAACCTGCCACTGACTACCGGACACAACGCTTTAGCCATGTTGGTGTTCATCGGCGGATTTTCCGCTGCTTCCGGCATGGTAATGCTGGAATCTGTGGCATCGGCCACCATGATTCTCAACAATCTGGTGATGCCGATTATTCTGCGCTTTAACATTAAGATGAATGATATCTCAGGCCTGCTGCTTAATATCAAGCGCGCTGCCATTGTAATGGTGATATTCCTCGGCTATTTTTACTACCGTACCTTGGGTGAGTCGGCGGCACTGGTAAATATCGGTCTGATTTCATTCATGGCCGCCACCCAGTTTGCTCCCCCCTCATCGGCGGTCTGTATTGGAAACGCGCTACCCGCAAAGGCGCAGCCATCGGCCTGATTTTTGGTTTTTGCGTGTGGTTTTACACATTGATTATTCCCACGTTTGTCCAGGCGGGCTGGCTATCGCAGCAGATTCTCACCAGCGGCCCCTTTGACATTACCTGGCTGCGCCCTACGGCCCTGTTTTACCTGGACAATCTTGGCTTCTGGAGTCACGCTCTGTTCTGGACCATGTTCTGCAACATCGGTTCCTTGCTGGCCGTCTCCATACTAACCAGACCGGCGGCAGATGAAGCGGCACAGGCACTGCGTTTTGTCCAGGTATCCACCTGGCAGAGTACGCCACGCCAGCGTACCCGCATCAGCAAAGCGCCAACCATAATGGAATTTGTCGATCTGATGACCAAATTCATCGGCGAAAAACAAGCCAATGCCGCTATTGCCAGTTACCTTGGCAATCGCGAAATCGATGAAAAAGGCAGCCTGTCAGAGTACGAAGTGCCCAATCTGAAATTATTCACTGAAAAAACCCTTGCCGCCTCTGTCGGTGCGGCGGCGGCGCGTATTATCATAGAAAATTACCTCAACGCCCGCGGCAGCAAGATGGAGGATGTGTTTAATATTTTCGGCAGTGTCAGTTTGAGTCGTAAGACCAGCCGTGAACAACTCGGCGTACTCTACGAAGCGGCTCACATCGTTTCCAGCGGTGACGATCTGGACACCATATTCGATAAGATCCTTGAGTTACTCTATCAACAATTCCGCTTCGATCTGTGCGCCATCCGCATTTACGACGAAGAGAGCAACCTGCTCAAACTACGCAACTACCGGGGAATCGACTCTGATTTCCTGGCGCATGCCGATAGAGAAGTAAATGAAGACACATGTATCGGCACTTCCTACCTGTACAACAAAGTCATCCTTGCCAACGACGACGACTGCCGCGACAAACCGCTGTCGCAAGATATCATACGCAGTGAAGGGATAAAATCGTTTGCCCACGCACCGATAACCATCGAAGGACAACCGATAGGTGTACTCTCCTCCTACTCCCGTTACGCCAAGGGGATATACACCGACGAATTTATCGAGTTGTACAAAAACCTCGCTGCTCAGATTGGCATTGCCTGGCGCAACGATCAGCAAACGCGACAACTTATTGCCGCAAGTGAACATGAAAAAGAGCTGCGCATTGCCGAATCCATCCAGCTCGGTCTGCTGCCCGATAAAATGCCGGAACTGCCCGGCCATGATATAGCCGCCATTTGCGTTCCGGCCAAACAGGTCGGCGGGGACTATTACGACTTTATCCATCAGGGTGACGATCTTGATATGGTTATTGCCGATGTTTCCGGCCACAATATCGGCGCCGCCCTGTTGATGGCCGAGGCACGCACCTTTATTCTGGCGCGCGCCCACGAAATGGATTCCAGTGTCGACATGCTGGAAGTACTCAACCGCTTCCTCTATTCAGACCTGAGCAAGGCAGAACTGTTTATCACTATGTTCTATCTGCGCTACTGTCCGCAAAGCGGCGCCATCAGCTATGCCAACGCCGGTCATAATCATCCCATAATTATGCGGCAAGCCAATTCTACTTTTGAAGAGTTGGACGCCGAAGGGCTGATTCTCGGCATTGTGCCCGATATCTCATTTGAACAACGCCACAGCCAACTGAGCCATGGCGACGTATTACTAATGTATACCGATGGTATCGTGGAAGCAGAAAACAACCAACATGATATGTTCGGCATCGATCGCCTCAAAGCAGCTTTGGCCAGCAACGCCCATCTGAGTTCACAGGAAATAATTGACAATATTATGATAACTGCCAGAATGTTTCAGGGACGGCGTCATTTCAATGACGACGTTACCATGGTAGTATGCAAATGCAATCAGCGTGATTAGCCACATATACAACTAACAGGAGAAACAGCCATGGAAATGCTCACCGAAGAACGGGACAATGTCGTAATTATCACCTTGCAGGAGGAACGGCTTGATGCCCACAACAGCGGCGAACTGAAAAGTCAGCTGCTGAGCTTGTTTGAAGATGGCAAAGTCAACATCATTGTCGATCTGGGCGCGGTAAGATTTATCGATTCATCCGGATTGGGAGCTCTGGTTTCCGGCTTCAAAAACGCTTCGGCCCAAGAGGGAAAACTCAAACTGGCCGCACTGCAAAATCAGGTAAAATCGATGTTTGAATTAACTCGGCTGCACCGGGTGTTTGAAATCTTCCCCAGCAATGAGGATGCGTTGAACAGTTTTCAGCAAGCATAATGGCTGCATGGCCGCCGGCATCGACGCGAACCGGCAGACGGGCAAAGGAACAGGAGAGTGTGATATGGGCAATAAACTGGAGATGGATATCACCGTACCAAACCAGACTCACTATCTCGGCCTTATCGGCAAAATAGGCGAAAATATCGCCTATACATTAAAAAACTTCAACAACAACCGTGAAGAGCTGGCATACCATATTAATCTGGTGCTAACTGAAGCCATGGCCAACGCCATCAAACACGCCAACAACAACGACCCGGATAAAGAGGTACATATCAGCATCAATGTCACTGACAACAAGCTGTATATCCGGGTTTACGATCAGGGCCAGGGCTTTGACATCAGCCAGAAGAATCAGCTGCAACCCGATCCGCTGGAAGGGCATGGCCGCGGCATATTTCTCATTCATGCCCTGATGGACAGTGTTACCTACACCAGCTGCGAAAACGGCAACGTATTGGAGATGGTGCGCTCACTCGATTCCGGAGCGCGACCACAATCAGAAGGGGAAACAGAGACAGGGGCGGATCAGGAGTGAAATTTCTCATCCAAAAGAGTTGGCAGCTGCGAATGGCAGTCGATTCTTGTGCCACCATCCCAGCCGTAGGCGATAAAGGGACACCCGGCAGCCTGAGCAGCACGGCGGTCGAGGTCTGAATCACCGACAAACACCAGTTGTGCAGGTGTCAGCCCCAAACGTCTTGCGGCCAGCAACAGCATATCCGGCTGCGGTTTAGGTCGTTCGACATCCAGATAGGTAATCACCTGCGTAAAATACTTATCCAAACCGAAGTACTCCAGAATATCAACCATACTGGCACCACGGTTTGTAGCAATGGCAAGTAGATAGCGCTGCGCCAGCCTAGGCAGCGTTGCACACAGGCCGCTTTCTGGACAAAGTTGCGCAATAAACTGCCGGTAATCCAGTTGCCGGGCAAAATCCAGCGCCATGGGCAACAGTTTTTCACCGACAATACACCTTAGAACTTCTGGCGTTGCTGCCGTATGACACAGCTCTGCCAGCGGTTCATCATCGTCAGCAACTTCAGCTACGCCGCAATGGCTGAAAATACAGTTGTAATAGGCCAGATTAGCGCTTCTGCTGTCGAACAGCACGCCATCGCAATCGAACACCACCGCCTGTGGCGTATACTTTGTGTCGCCACTACCCGTCATTGCTTGCAGCCACGCCGGTTTAGCAACACCACACCAACGATACCGACAACCATCATTGGCAGAGACAACGTCTGCCCCATGGTCAGACCGGTGCTGAGTATACCCAGTTGCGCATCAGGCTCACGAACAAACTCCACCATAAACCGGGCCAGGGCATAGGTGGCAATAAAAGTACAAAACACCGTCCACGGCTGCGGGCGACGCCGATATACCAACAGCAATATCGCCAACAGCAACGGCCCTTCCAGTAACGCCTCGTACAACTGGCTGGGATGGCGCGGATACGGCCCGGCAGCGGGAAACACCATGGCCCAGGGCACATCTGTAACACGCCCCCACAATTCACCGTTGATAAAGTTGCCGATACGGCCAAAAAACAATCCGAAGCAAGAAGAAATAACCAAGATATCGGCAATCTGCCCCAGCGGCAATCGGCGCTTGCGGCAAAACAGCGTCGCCGCAATGACAACACCTAGCAACCCGCCATGAAAACTCATGCCACCGTTCCACAGGGCAAATATCTCCTGCGGATGATCGACAAAATACGACAGGTTGTAAAACAGCACATAACCGATGCGACCGCCACACACCACCCCCAGCACACAGGCAAAGAGCAGATCGGAAACATCGTCGCTGCGCAGCGGCAGCCCACTAATTTTTACCAGTCTCCTGATAAACAGGTAGGCGCAACTGAACCCGGCCAGATACATAAGACCATACCAGCGTACAGCCAGCGGCCCGATGTGGATAGCTACCGGATCAATGTTTGGATAATGCAACATGGCGGGGAAATCCTGTTTCGGTTAGAAAGGCGGTAAAATCATCGGCCAGCGGCGCGACAAAGCAGCAGCGCCG
>JAMOOS010000313.1 GCA_027065245.1 Desulfuromonadaceae bacterium
GCGCGGCGTTTCGAGCAGGGGGAGCAGTTACACCGCGATGTGTTTGTGCGCCCCGGCGCCGAAGACGAGGAGGAGTTGCCGTCCACCGCCATGAGCGATGCCAGCGTCTACGATCTGGTGGTGGCACTGCGGCGGTTATTGAAGGAAAAACCGGCGCCGGTGTATCATCAGGTGAGGGTGGCCGAATTTTCCATAGATGATGCGCGCGCCATGCTGCTGGAGCGGTTGCGCGGTAAGGAGTTTATCGAATTTTCCACCTGTTTTGCCGCCGCGCCCGGGCGCGGCGAGGTGGTTGTGACCTTTGTCGCCTTGCTCGATCTGGTTAAATTGCGCCGTTGCCGCATAGTGCAGCTGGCACCTGGCGCCACTCTGTATATCTATGCCCGGGTGGATGAGGAGTCTCGTGAATAATGGATGGCGACGCAGCCGAACAACATATCAGAGCGCGGGTGGAGGCGGTGCTGTTTAGCAGCAGCGCGCCGCTCAAGCTGGAGAAACTGGCGCAGATTGTCGAGCTGGACAAGGCGCTGCTGCGCCGGGTATTGCAGCAGTTGTATGTGGAGTACAGCCAGCCGGGGCGCGGCATTGTATTGCAGGAGGTGGCCGGCGGGTTTCAGCTGCGCACCCGGAGCGAATATGCCGAGTGGGTGGTAAAACTCAAGCGTGAGCGCAGCAGCAGGTTGTCAAAAGCCGCCACCGAAACCCTGGCCATTGTCGCTTACCGTCAGCCGGTTACCCGTGCCGAGATCGAACATCTGCGCGGGGTGGACAGCGGTGGCACCCTGCGCCTGCTGCTGGAAAAACAGCTGGTGCGTATTGCTGGCAAAAAGGATGCGCCGGGGCGACCGCTGCTGTATGCTACCAGCGCTTATTTTCTCGAGTATTTCGGCTTGAACGATTTACGCGATCTGCCCGGATTGCAAGAGCTAGGCGATCCGGACGATGTGGCCATGTCATTGACTATCGATTTTGAGGCGGCGGATGAGTGAGGCTGAGCGTTTGCAGAAGATTATCGCCGCTGCCGGGCTGGCGTCGCGACGTGAAGCGGAACGCTGGATCGACGCCGGTGAGGTGTTGCTAAACGGACACGTAGCGTCTGTGGGCGATAAG
>JAMOOS010000314.1 GCA_027065245.1 Desulfuromonadaceae bacterium
TGGCTGGATGACGCATAGGAGTCTGTTCCGGCGCCAGTTGCAAGGATGCAGTTTTGTTTCAGACATGACCGTCGCAGGTGTGGCGCTGCGCCATTGCGATGATAGTGAAAGTTAAAATCAATATAAACAACATAACTGGAGGAAGAGAGATGTATCACCAAATTGTGAGAACTATGTTTGTCGTAGTATCAGCCGTCAGCATGGTTGGCGGTTGTCTGCTGGTTCCTGTCCTGGCAGCCCCTGCTGACCAGCGTGAGTTAATGGAACGGATCAGTGCTTTAGAGGCTCGTCTCGATGCGCAAGCGGAGCAACCTGCCGGTGTTGTCCTGCCGGACTGGGCGCGGCGGTTCCATTTTTCCGGCGTTATCGAAGTGGAGGCCGGTTACGAGCGGGTGGATTATGACGATCCGGCCAGTGATGATGAGGATTCCAGCGATATCACCCTGGCAACGGCGCAGTTGGGCATAGATGTGGATGTGGTGGATAATGTCAGCGGCAGCATTGTGTTCTTATGGGAGGAAGATGACACCGAGCCGGTGGATGTGGACGAAGCGTACATCACCCTGGGCGGCAGTGAGCAGGTGCCGGTGTATTTGCGTGGCGGCAAAATGTATCTGCCCTTTGGTGATTATACTACCAGCATGATATCTGACCCACTCACCCAGGAACTGGGCGAAATACGCGAAAGCGCGCTGGAAGTTGGCTATGAGGCCAGCGGCTTTTGCGTGGCGGCTTATGTGTTTAATGGCGATATCGATGAAGCCGGTGAAGACAGCCACATCGACAATTTCGGTGTTACCGTCGGGTATACTTTGGAACGGGATAATTTTAACATTGATGTCGGTGTCTGCTATATCAACAATTTGATCGATTCCGACGGCTACGGCGATGCGTTCGAGGACGCGCAGGACGAAGCCGCCGTCGCAGGCGCTACCCTGGAGCTGAAAGACTATGTCGGCGGTTTCGGTGCGCATGTTGTGGTGGATATTGCCGGGGTTAATATCGTCGCGGAATATGTCGGTGCCACTGAAGACCCGAAATATCTGCTTAACGGGGTAAAAACCACGGGCGATGCCATCTCTGCCTGGAACATTGAACTCGGCTA
>JAMOOS010000315.1 GCA_027065245.1 Desulfuromonadaceae bacterium
GTACCCACCTTCGATCTTGGCCGCTTTGGTATTCAGGTGGTGGCATCGCCGCGCCACGCCGACGGCCTGCTGGTTACCGGCCCGGTTAGCGCCAATATGCGCGCTGCCCTGCTCGATACCTACGCCGCCCTGCCGCAGCCGCGTCTGGTCATTGTCTCCGGTGCCTGCGCCATCAGCGGCGGTCCCTTTGCCGCCAGCGCCGTGGCCGGCAATGGCGTTGATGAATTGCTGCCGGTGGATCTATACGTGCCCGGCTGTCCGCCCCATCCGTACACCCTCCTCGACGGCCTGTTGCGTCTGCTGGGGCGACGCTGAGCTGGTTACAGTTACAATAAAAAATAGCCGTATAATTTTATTATCAGTGTAAAAACGCTGCGCACGGCGCCGTTTTTTTATGCTACAATGCCCTTCCAACACGCTGGCGGGAGGGTTGTAGCTATATGGCAGATGTAACCAGATTTCTCAACGGGATAAAAAATTTTCAACAGCGTCATTTCGGTGAAAACGCCGAACTGGCCAGTACCCTGGTGGATGGCCAGCAGCCGCAGGCGCTGCTCATCGGCTGTTGCGATTCACGCGTCGATCCGGCGGTATTGCTCAACTGTGATCTAGGCGAGCTGTTTATTTTGCGCAATATCGCCAACCTGGTGCCGCCGTATATTTACAACGATGACTACCATGGCGTCAGTTCCTCCCTGGAATACGCCGTGTGCAGGCTGGAAGTTACCGATATTATTGTGTTGGGACACTCCGAATGTGGCGGTATCGCCGCCTTGATGGAAGCGGCTGACAGCGGCGACAGCGGTGAGTTCATCGGCAAGTGGGTCAACATCGCCGCCGCCGCACGCGACAAGGTGCTGGCCGAGATGCCCGACGCCCCCAAGGATAAACAGGCGCGCGCCTGCGAGCGCGAGGCAATCCTCATCTCCCTGAAAAACCTCATGACCTTCCCGTGGGTCAAAGAGCGCGTGGCCAATGGGCAGTTGTGTCTGCACGGCTGGTACTACAACATCAAAACCGGCCAGTTACGCTATTACAATCAGCTTACCGGCGAGTTCGAAATTCTGGTGCGCCGCTACGAAAAAAGCCCCCCTCCCGCCGATG